>NZ_QOBB01000405.1:0-3391 GCF_024704855.1 Burkholderia sp. HAN2018
GGGCCGTGCGGCAGCGGCGGCCGAGGCGCCGCCGGCCGGGCCGGCGGCGCTGGGTTCCGCGTGACGGGAGGAAGGCAGCGAGGCCATGTCGTCAGGCCGCGAAGAGGCTGGTATAGCGCTTGATCCACGCCGGCTGAACGGCAGCGAGCGCCTTGTCGTCGTGGAGGATGGCCTTCTCCGCGATCTGCTGCGGCGACGGCACGAATGCGCGGCTTTCCGCCGGGATCACGGCCTTCGAATTCACCGGCCCGTTCAGCACGTCCGCCGCCATCCGGCCCTGCACGCCCGCGTCGAGCGTGTGGTTGATGAACGCATGGATCAGGTCGAGGTCGCCCGGGTGCGCTTTCGGAATCACCGTGAACATCAGTTGCGTCGCGAAGCCTTCCTTCATCCCGTACGTCACGCCCATCTTGTAGTCGGGCTTGCGGATCTGGTCCGGGAAGAACGCGGGCGAATAGATGCCGCCGATGTCGAGCGAGCCGGTGCGGAACAGGTCGGCGACCTGGTTCGGGTTTTCGCCGAGCGTCATCACACGATCCTTGAGCGCCGCGAGCTTGCGGAAACCCGGCTCGATGTTCTGCTGCGAACCGCCGGCCAGCTTCGCGGCGACGATCGCGAGATCGACCGCCTCGGCCCACTCCGGCGGCGGAAGAAACAGGCGCCCCGCATATTTCGGATCCCACAGCGCTTCGTAGCTCGCCGGTGCGGTCTTGACGGTCGACGTGTTGTAGATCAGCCCGTCCGACCACAGCAGGTAGCCGACACCGAACCCGTTTGCGCCCGTGCGGTACTGCGGCGCGACGTCCTTCAGGTTCGGCAGCCGGTTCAGGTCCGGCTTCGCGAGCAGGCCTGCATCGGCGAGGCCGGCCGCACCGACGCCGGCCAGCGTGATCACGTCGTAGGTCGGCCGCTCGCCGGCGGCCTTGACCTTCGCGACCATGCCCGACGTGCCGTCCGCGCGGTCGGCGATCACGCGTGCGCCAGTCTGCTTGCTGAACGTTTCCGCGATGTTGCGCAGCGCGGCCGCACCGGTATCGTCAGACCACGTGAGGATGCGCAGCGTCTTGCCCGCGAAGCTGCTCGTCTGTGCCTTCGCAGTACTGATGAACGGCATCGGAAGGGCGGATGCGGCGAGTGCCGTGCCGAGGGTTTTGATCACCTGCCTTCTGCCCGCCTTGAAGTGTTGCATGGCCGTCTCCTGATGAACGATGCCGGGTGGTTCGATGCCGGTCGCCGAATGGCGGCGCGGGGTGTGGATGCACTGTAGGGACGTCAAATTTCCGCAACAAACGAAATATCCGCATGCGCGGCATGAGATAAACGCATGGCCCGGACGGCCTCAGCGGGCCGGCATCATGACCTGCTTGATCTCCTGGAATGCGGCCAGCCCGAACGGGCCGAGCTCGCGTCCGACGCTGCTGCGCTTGTAGCCGCCCCATGAGGTTTGCGGATAGATCAGTTGCGGCGTGTTGATCCACACGACGCCTGCTTCGAGCGCGTCGGCGACCCGCTTGCCGCGTGCCGCGTCGCGCGTGACGACGGTCGCGACGAGCCCGTATTCGGTATCGTTGGCGGCCGCGATCGCGTCGTACTCGGTATCGAACGTGCGGACGCACAGCACCGGCCCGAAGATTTCGTCGCGCCATAGCGGGCTGTCGGCCGGCACGTCGGCGAACAGCGCGGGCCGGATGAAGTAACCGGGGCCGGCGGGCACGTCGCCGCCCGTCACGAGCCGCGCGCCGTCGGCGCGGCCTTGCGCGATGTGGCGCTTCACGCGCTCGTATTGCGCGCGGTTCGTCAGCGGGCCCATCTGCACGCCGGGCGCGAACGGCGGGCCGACGACGGTCGCGTCGATCCGCCGCGCGAGGCGTGCGATCAGGTCGTCGGCGAGCGGCGCGGCGACGAGCACGCGCGAGGTCGCCGAACACATCTGCCCCGCGTTGAACAGGCCGCCGCCCGCGATCAGCTCGACCGCGTGGTCGGGATCGGCGTCGTCGAACACGACGATCGACGACTTGCCGCCGAGTTCGAGGCCGACGCCCTTGATCGTGTCCGCGGCGGTTTTCATGACCTGCGCGCCGACCGCCGTGCTGCCGGTAAACGACACCTTCGCGACGAGCGGATGCGCGCACAGCCGGGCACCGACGTCGGGGCCGGTGCCCGTCACGACGTTCAGCACGCCTGGCGGCAGGCCCGCTGCGGCGGCGATCGCGACGAGTTCGAGTTCCGGCAGCGGCGTGATCTCGGACGGCTTCAGCACGACGGTACAGCCGGCCGCGAGCGCCGGCGCGAGCTTCCATGCGGTCGTCACCATCGGGAAATTCCACGGCACGATCAGCGCGGCGACGCCGGCCGGTTCGCGCCGGATCCATGCGCGGTGGTCGTCGCCGGGCAGCGCGACCTCGGTTTCGCCGTCGGTGTCGACGCGTTCCGCGAGGCTGGCGTAGTAGTCGAACGTGGCGATCACGTCGGCGACGTCGATCTCCGCTTCGGCGAACGGCTTGCCGTTATTGAACGACTGCAGCGTCGCGAGCCGTGTGCGGTGCGTGTCGACGCCGCGCGCGATCGCGCGGAGCAGGGCCGCGCGCGCGGCACCCGTCGTGCGTTTCCAGCCGGGAAACGCGCGGGCCGCGGCCTGGACGGCGCGCTCGACGTCCGCGCTGCCGCCGGCAGCTACATGCGCGAGGACCGCTTCAGTCGACGGATCGACGATCGGCAACGTGGCGCCGTCGGCGCCGGACCCCCACGCGCCGGCGATGAAAAGCCCGGTACGCAGCGGCGGATCAAAGTGAAAATCGGGGGCCTGACTCATCGCTGCACCTGCTCGAACCATGTCGCTTCGTCGATCTCGATCACGGTCGGGATCGCGCGCGCGACGGCGTCGCGCAACGTGGCAGCCAGTGCGTCGGGCGTCGCGGCCGCGTGCGCCGCGCAGCCGAAGCCGCGCGCGAGCGCCAGGAAATCGGGCGTGTACGGATCGACGCCGATCGGCGTGATGTCGCGCGCGACCATGTATTTGCGGATCTCGCCGTAGCCGCGGTTGTTCCAGACGATCACGATCACCGGCACGCGGGCCTCGACCGCGCTCGCGAGCTCCGGCAACGTGAACTGCAGGCCGCCGTCGCCGATCAGGCAGACGACGGGGCGTGCGGGCGCGGCGAGTTTCGCGCCGATCGCGGCGGGCAGCCCGTAGCCGAGCGTGCCGTAGCCGGTAGACGAGTTGAACCAGCTGCGCGGTGCGTGCGCGTCGTGGGTGAAATTACCGACGTACACGGGGCTCGTCGAATCGCCGGCGACGATTACGCCGGGCAGCGCCGCGACGATCGTGTCGATCAGCCGCGCCTGCGCGCGCGCCGGGCCGTCGTGGCCCGACGCGATCGCGGCGCGCACG
>NZ_QOBB01000406.1:0-3378 GCF_024704855.1 Burkholderia sp. HAN2018
AGCCACGCGAATCCCGCGACGTGCGGCGCGGCGCGCTTCAGCGGGCGGCGCACGAGCGGCCTCCCCAGCGGGCGTCGAGCGTGCCGTCCGCGCCGAACCGGTAGCGTCCGTCGCGCCAGCCGAGCCCGAACAGCGTCAGCACGCTCGTGTAGTAACCGGGCGCCGACTGGCGCGCGAGCGTATCGACACGCGCCGCCTGCGCATCGGCGAGCGCACGCTGGCCGCGCGCGTCGAGGAACGGCACGGCGGCCGCCGAAAACCCGCCGTTGCCGTCGTTCGGCCCCGCGACGCCCGTCGTCGTATCGACCTTCTCGGGCGGCGCGCCATGCGCGGCGATGTAGTCGGCGAACGGCGCAAAGCGTGCGAGCAGCGGCGCGGCGAGCGGATCGGCGCGGTCGAGCATGCCGGCCCACAGGTACACGCGGATCGCGTTGTACGCGCTCTGCGCATGCGTGTCGCGATCGGGCCCGAAACCCGTGCCCGCGCGATACAGCGCCCAGTCGGGAGAAAAGCCCTTCGGTGCCGTGTCGAGCAGCACGCGGCCGGTGCTGGCGGCGAGCGCGGCCCAGCGCCGGTCGTCGGGCAGGCGCGCGCCGAGCGCGCGGATCACCTGCGGCGGCGAATAGCTCGGGTTCAAACGCCACTGGCCGTCGGCCAGCTTGAACCCCGTCGGCCCCGGCAGCAGCGTGAGGCCGAGGCCCGGCACGGTCGCGGTCTCGTCGTCGAGCACGCGCTTCGCGAGCAGCGCGCCGCGCGCCGTGTAGCTGCGCTCGTGCCACAGCCGTCCGGCCTCGACGAGCGCATACGCGATCCACAGGTCGGCGTCCGACGCCGCGTTCGCGTCGAGCACGCGCCACGCGCCGTCGGGCGCACGGCCCCACAGCCACGCCGGCAGGTGCGCGCTCAGGTCGCCCTGCGCGAGATTGTTCTCGGTCCATGCGAGGATCGTGTCGAACATGCGCCGGTCGTTCGCGACCAGCGCGAAGAAGAGTCCATACGCCTGCCCCTCCGACACCGTGCGTGAATCGGCCGAGCCGACGTCGATCACGCGGCCGTCGGCCGAGATGAAATCGCGCTTGAACGCGTCCCAGCGCGGCCACGCCGCGCCGCATCCCGCATCGGCCGCGTCAGCCGCACCCGCGGCGTGCGCGCGCGTGGCCATGCCGGCTCCCGTGCACGTCATCGCCACCGCCAGCGCGAGTGCCGCGCCGACGCGCCGCGCCGGCCGCGTTGCCCGTCGCTTCGCCATAACCCGCGCCATCCGTTACATCCCCCGTCGACGCGCGGCGATTCTCTGCAGCACGCTGAACACGCCGAGCGCGAGCAGCAGCCCCGCGACCACGCCGACCGCGCCGAGCACGACCGGATGCCGTGCCGCTTCCGTCCACACGCGCGCATACCACGGCACGAAGCCGACCACGTAAGGCTCGCCGACGCGCAGGCTGTCGACCTGCCCCGGCCGCACCAGCGCGAGGTCGCCCTGCAGCTGCGACACGAGCCCGGCGTTCTCGAACACGTCGAGCAGATCGCCGAGGCGCGGCTGGTCGGTCGCCGTCAGCGCGACCACGCTGCGCCCCCGGCTACCCGGCAGCTCGAACCCGGCAAGCGCCGCGAGCGAGCCGGTCTGCTCGATGTGCGCGCCGCCTTCGGCCAGGCCGACGCCGCTGCGCCAGCGCTCCTTCACCGAGAACGCGATGCGCGCGGTGCCTTCGCCGCCCGCGCTGCCCTGCTCGCCGATCACGAGCGGCAGCGCCGAGCGCCAGTGCGCGAGCAGCGGCGACGCGGGCGAGCCGTCGATCACGAGCAGGTCCTTGCTGCCCGACAGCGCGGCGACGTCGCCGGGCCGCGCGACCTGCACGCGCAGGGCCGGAAACCCGGTCCATTCGCCCATGTGGCCGAGCATCGTCAGGTAGGCCTCGAGCTCCTGCGGCGACGGCCGGTCGGGCATCACGACGGCCGTCTGCGACAGGTCGGCGAAGCGCGTGAACGGGAAGCCGCTGTTCGCGAAGAACGCGAGGTTCGGCAATTGCGCGTAATGGACGAAGTGCGAGAAGTCGATCGTCGAATCGGGATCGATCGCCGCGCGCTGCGGCTCGGTCGCCGTGCTCGAGCACAGGCCCGTCTTCTGCGAGTCGAGCGTGAAGCGGAACTGCAGCTGGTTGCCGCTGCCGACCCGGAACGCCGGGATGTCGACGTCGCTCGTCACGCGCCCTTCGGGCACCGACAGCAGCGGCAGCTGCATGCGGCCGTGCGCGTCCTCGGCTTGGGCCGGCCCGAGCCGGTACGACTTCACGAGCTGCTCGTTGATCTCGACGGCGAGCGTCGAGTTGTCCTGCACGGTCGGCGCCGTGTAGCGGTAGCGCAGCGTGATCGGCACGCCCGCGCCGTTCCACGAATGCAGATCGGCCGGCACGCGCAGGTTCAGGCGGATTGCGTCGGGCGTCGTGCCGCGCACTTCCAGCTGGCGCGTATCGGATACGAGCTCGCGGAACGCGATCGGCCGGTTCACGGGCAGCCAGCGCGGCGCGTCGTACGGCTTGCGCGGCGCGCCGGGATCGACGTGCGCAACCGTCGCCGCCGGCCCCGACAGCGCCGCGCGGCCCAGCACGAGCGTCGCGACCGCATCGTCGACCTCGGCCGCCGTGCGGCCCGTGACGACGAGCAGCTTGCGCCCCGGCGCGGCCGGGTTGTCGGCCACCGCGAGCAGCGGGCCGTTGATCGACGGCAGCGCGAGGCCGGCCGGCAGCGTCGCGGCCGTGCCGATCACCACCGCCTGGTCGTCCGTCGGCAGCCCGGACGACACCGGGAACCGCGCATGCCGGTAATCGGCCAGCGCGCCGAACCACGACGCGAGCACGCCCGCGCTGCGCAGCGTCGCCGAATCCGGCGACGCCGGCAGCACGAACGGCAACCGCACGCGGCCGTTGTCGCGCCGGTCGAAGAACGGCGCGGGCAGCAGCGCGAGATCGTTCGGCAGGCGCACCGGCGACTCGTCGAGGATCAGCTCGCTCTTCGGGCTCACGTCGGCCCACAGCGCCGAGTTCGACGGATCCTCGCAATGGTCGAGCGTGTAGTGCGCGATCAGGCGCAGGCCGATCTGGTTGAAATCCGAGAAGTAGCGCGGATCGATCGGGATTTCCTGCGTGACCGTCCGGCCCGCCTGCGCGGCGTCGAACGGAACGGTCGCGATCACCTCGCCGTTCACCGACACCTTCAGGTGCGACATCGGGAACACCAGCGACGGTGAATAGGCGTAGGTCAGGCGCAGCCGCGCGCCGGTGACCACGCGGTCGAGCCGCACGCCTGCGTTGATCGTGCGCGCGTCGTCGGCGCCGCGCAGGCGCAGCGGATCGAACGCACCGAGCGACGCGAACGGCA
>NZ_QOBB01000407.1:0-3341 GCF_024704855.1 Burkholderia sp. HAN2018
GCCGGGCGGCCGCGCATCGGGGGCGAGCGAGCGGGCCGCCGGCGGTCGACACCGGCCGCGACGCAAGCGTGCGCTCACATCGCGGCCGGCGCGGCGTGCATCAGGGGTTGATGTACTGGAACAGCGACAGGTTCTGCAGTTGCGCGTAAGCCTTCTGCGAGCCCGTCAGCGCGTTCTGCATCTGCAGGAACTGGCTGATCGTCGACACCATGTTGGTGCTCGTCAGGTCGGACAGGTTGCTGGTGACCTGCAGCGTGTTGGTCTGGTTCACGGTCTGCATCGCCTTGATTTCCTGCTCGCGGCCGCCGACCGACGCCTGCACGGTGAGGACGTTCGTCATCATGTTGTTCAGCTTCGTCGTGCCGGTGGTCATCGCGTTCGCGAGCGAGGCCGCGGCGGACGTGTTGCTGCTGATCGGCACCTTCAGCGCGGCGATCATCGAGTCGAGCGCCGCGAACACGTCGGTGCCGGCCTTCGGCGCGGGCGTGACGGTGAACGTGTCGCCGGACGCCGGTGTTCCCGACACCGGCACCGACAGGCCGTTGCCGAGCGCGATCCCGGCGCCGGCCGAATACGGCTGCGCGGCGGTCGTGGTCGGCGGCACCACGGTGTTGTCGGTGACCGTATAGGTCGGCGCGGCGGCCGTGCCGCCGAACGTGATCGTGAACTGGTGCGTGTTGGTCGCGGCCGACGGGCTCGTGATCGACACCGCGCCGATCGTGCCCGTGCCCGTGTTGCCCGCGCCGGCGAGCGGCACCGGCTGGCTGCCGAGCATCGGCACCGACATGAACACGTTCGCGCCGTTGTCGCCCTGCGAGATCGCGCGCGTATCGGCGATCTGCACCTGCCGCGTGCCCGTGTCGCCGCTGTAGGTCACGCCGCCGCCCGGCGCGTTCGAGAACGGCGCCGTGGTCGACTGGAAGCCCGAAAACAGGTAGTTGCCCGAGCCGTCGGTCGAGTTCGCGAGCGTCAGCAACTGGTCGCGATAGCCCTGCAGCTGCGTCGACAGCGCCGCGCGGTCGCTGTCGGACAGCGAGCCGTCGCCGGCCTGGATCACGACCGTATGGATGTTGTTCAGCAGGTTGTTGACGCTGATGAGCGTCTGGTCTTCCTTCTGCAGCGACGACAGCGCGGCGTTCTGGTTCGACGCATACTGCGACAGCGTCGCCGACGTCATCGACAGCTGCACCGCCTGCGCGGCGCCGAGGGGGTTGTCGGCAGGCGTCGAGAGGCTCACGCCGCTCGAGATCTGCTGGTACAGCTGCGAGAGCTGCGCCTGCTGATCGTTCATCTGCGCGACGTTCATCTGGTAGAACTGCGTGGTGGAAATCCGCATCGCATCGATCCCCGAAATCAATTGAACAGGCCGAGCACGGTCTGGAACAGCGTCGACGCGGTCTGGATCACCTTCGCGTTCGCCTGGTAGAGCTGCTGGTACTGCATCAGGTTGGCCGCCTCTTCGTTCTGGTTCACGCCCGACACCGACTGCTGCGCCTGCGTGATCTGGCCGATCAGCGAAGTCTGCGCGGCGCTCGACGACTTCAGCTGGCTCGTCGTGTTGCCGATGCCGTTCACGTAGCTCGCGTACGCGCCCGTCAGCGTGGTCGAGCCGTTGCCGAACGATTTCGCGCTGACGAGCTTCGACAGCGCAAGTGCGTTGCTGCCGTCGTTCGTGCCGCCCGTGTTCGGCGCGACCGTGAACGTGTCGCCGGCCGTGGGCGCGCCCGACACCGTGACCGTGACGCCGGCCGTCAGCGTGATCGGCGTGCCGGACTGGTACGGCTGCGCCGCGCTGGTCGTCGGCGGCACGGCCGTGTTGTCGGTGACCGTGTAGGTCGGGCTGGCGGTCGTGCCGCCCATCGTGATCGTGTAGTTGTGCGGGTTGGCCGCGGCCGTTGCGCTGGTGACCGTCAGCCCGCCGATCGTGCCGGTGCCCGTGTTCGTCTTGGCGGCCGACGGCACGTACGGCGACGCCGCCGCGATCGCGGAGCCGTTCGACGTCGCGAGGCCGAAGCCGTTCAGCGCGCCGCGCGTCGGCTGCACGGTGAACTTGTCGCCGGCGTTCATCGCGCCGGACGAGAACGAGAAGTTCAGCCCGCCGATCGAGGCCGGCATGCTGGCCGACTGGCCGACCACCGCGCCGCTCGCGCGGTCGGTCAGCGTGTAGTTCGTGCCGTCGTACGACAGCGTGTAGTCGCTCGTGGTCGGCTGCGACGCGTTCGCGAACGACACGGACAGCGCCGCGTTGCCGGTATTGCCCTGGTTCGCGTACGTGATCGGCGTGCCGGTGGTGAACAGGTTGCCGCCGACGTTGCCCGACAGGTCGATGCCGAGCGCGTTCTGCGCGTTGACCTGCGCGGCGAAGCTGGTCGCGATCGCGCCGAGCTGCGCTTCGGCCGGGTCGAGCGTCTGGCTGCGGAACGCGAGCAGGCCGCCGAGCGTGCCGCCCGACAGCGACGCGTCGGACAGCGCCTGGTTCGGCCCCTGCGGGTTCGCGCCGGCGATGCCCTGCGACACGACGGTCAGCTCGCTCGGATCGGACGGCGACGTGACGGCCGCGAGCTGGTAGCTCTTGTTCGCGACGACGAGCGGCGTGCCGCCCGCGAGAAACACGCTGTAGCCGTCGCTGTTGCGCACCACCTGCACGCCCGCGAGGTTCGACAGGTTCGACACTGCGAGGTCGCGCTGGTCCATCAACTGGTTCGGCGGCTGGCCCTGGCTGCTCGCGGACGCGATCTGCTGGTTCAGCTGCGCGATCTGCGCGGTGTACGCGTTGATCTGCGTCACGGTGCTCGTGAGCTGCGTGTTCACGCTCTGGCGCAGCGCGTCGTACTGCTGGCCGGCCGCCGTGATCTGGTTCGCGAGCGTCTGCGCATTGCTCATCGCGGTCTGCCGCACCGACGCGTCGGACGCGCTGTTCGCGACGTTCTGCATCCCGGTGAAGTAGTTCGTGATCGCGGTCGAGATGCCGGACGTCGGGCTGCCGATGTAGTTGTTCAGCTGCGTGACGAGCGAATACCACGTCGACAGCGCGCCGCTCTGCGTCTGCGCACCGTTCAGCTGGTCGCTCAGGTACTGGCTGTACTGCCGCTGCACGGTGACGGTGTTCACGCCCTGCGGCATGTAGCCGCTGCTCGTGTACTGGCCGCTTGCCTCGGCATAGACGGGGCGTTCGACCGAATAACCCGGCGTCGCCGCGTTGCTGATGTTCTGGCCGGTCGTCGTGAGGCCCCAGAGCGCGGCATTCAGGCCGCTGACGCCGAGGTTCATGAGTGTGTTGGACATGCGCGATCCTGATGAGCCGGCCGCGCTGCGGCCGCCGGGTTGCGTGACTCCCGGTA
>NZ_QOBB01000408.1:0-3331 GCF_024704855.1 Burkholderia sp. HAN2018
GCGAAGCCGACTCGGCCGAACGACGCCGGCCGGCGCCGCCGAATTCGGCGACCGGCGACCACGCGGGGCTGACCGCCGGCGGCGGCGGTGCGAGCGACGCGAACTCGTCGTCCGCATGCACGATCCTGCCGCCGACGACCGTCAGCACCGACGACAGCGACGTGATCCGCGCTTCGTCGATCGTGAAGTAGTCGTCCGTCAGCACCGCGAAATCGGCGTAGTGGCCGGGCACCAGCGCGCCCTTGCAGTCGTCCTCGCCGGAAAACCACGCGCTGCCGACCGTATAGCAGCGCAGCGCCTCCATCCGGCCGAGCCGGTTGCGCTCCGGATACAGCGCCGTGCCGCCGACCGTGCGCCCCGACACCATCCAGTACAGCGACACGAACGGGTTGTAGCTCGCGATGCGCGTTGCGTCGGTGCCCGCGCCGACCGGCAGCCCGGCCGCCAGCATCGCGCGGATCGGCGGCGTGCGCATCGCGGCTTGCGCGCCGTAACGCGCGATGAAGTACTCGCCCTGGAACGCCATCCGGTGCTGGACCGTCACGCCGCCGCCGAGCGCGGCGATGCGCGCGATGTTCGCATCCGTGATCGTCTCGCAGTGATCGAAGAACCAGCGCAGGCCGTCGAACGGCGTCTCGCGGTTCACGGCTTCGAGCACGTTCAGGAAGCGGCCGATCGATTCGTCGTAGGTCGCATGCAGCCGGAACGGCCAGCGGTGCCGCACCAGCAGCCGCACCACCGCGGCCAGTTCGGCCTCCAGCGCCGCCGGCAGATCGGGGCGCGGTTCGAGAAAATTGCCGAAATCGGCGGCCGAATACACCAGCAGCTCGCCGGCGCCGTTCATCCGCAGGAACGCGTCGCCGTCGCCGGGTTTCGCGAGCGTCACCCAGCGCGCGTAGTCGTCGAGCTCCCGCCCCGCATGCTGCACGAACAGGCTGTACGCGACGCGCACGGTCATTTCGCCGCGCCGCGCGAGTGCCAGGATCGCGCCGTAGTCATCCGGAAAGGCCTGGAAATCGCCGCCCGCGTCGATCGCGCTCGTCACCCCGAGCCGGTTCAGCTCGCGCATGAAATGCCGCATCGAATTCATCTGGTCGTCGTGGCCGAGCTTCGGGGCCCGTTCGAGCGCCTCGTGCAGCACGGCCATGTCCGGGCGCGCGATCAGCAGGCCGGTCGGCCGGCCGAGGCGATCGCGCTGGATCTCGCCGCCGGGCGGGTTCGACGTGTCGCGGCCGTAGCCGATCGCGCGCAGCGCGGCCGCGTTCAGCAGCGCGCTGTCGCCCAGGTGCATGATGAAGACCGGCGTGTCGGGCGCGATCTCGTTCAGTTCGGCCGCCGTCGGCCCGCGCTTTTCGGCGAACTGGAATTCGGTCCAGCCGCCGACCACGCGCACCCAGTGCGGCGCAGGCGTGCGCAGCACCTGGCGACGCAGCATCGCGAGCGCGTCGGCCAGCGTCGGCACGCCGTCCCAGCGCAGTTCCAGGTTGAAGTTCAGGCCGCCGCGGATCATGTGCAGGTGCGAATCGTTCAGCCCCGGGATCACGGTGCGGCCGTTCAGGTCGATGCACTGCGTGCCGGCATGCGCATGCCGCATCACGTCGTGCCCGCTGCCGGCCGCGAGGATCCGGCCGTCCTTCACGGCGAGCGCGGTCACGAACGACTGCCGGTCGTCCTGCGTCGCGATCTTGCCGTTGCATACGATGAGGTCCGCCGCCGCGGCGGATGCCGTCGCCCTAAGCACCGTCATGCCCTCCGCTTGCGCCGTGAGCCGGCACGCGGCCGCCTGCCGCCTGCCTCCGGTTCGACGATACACGGACCATCCACTCCCCCTTGAACATTGAACGATCGGACCGACGGGCCGCGGCGCGATGGCGCGGTGTCGTCCTGCGCGAACCGGGCATGCCGTTACGCCACCTGCTGCATCGCATCCGCCGCCTCGTGCCGCATGCGCGACCGGCCCGCCGGCAGTGCCGGCTCCGGGCGCACGAAGTTCTGCAGGCGCGCGAGCCGGCGCACGTCGAACGCGCGCGATTGCGGATCGAAATGCCCCGACAGGTTCGCCACCAGCGACGACGCCTGGCCGGTCCGCCCGCGCTCGATCAGGTGATCGGCGAGATCGAGCGTGCCGCGCAGCGCCCACATCGCGGCGCCTTGCCCGTTCGCGGTATGGATCCCCGTCAGCAGATGCCGGTGCCCTTCGACTTCGTACGCGAGCGCGGCATCGGGCTCCGCGGTGCGGGCCTGCTCGAGCATCGCGAGCCCTCGGACGCGCAGCAGTTCCGGCACGAACAGGTGCTCGCCGTGCGCGCGGCAGCGCGCGAGCGTCGCGTCGAGTTTCACGCATGCCTCGGCCGCGCGGCCGGTGCGCGTCAGCCCTTCCGCGTACGCGACGACCAGCGGCGCGAGCAGGCGCCGGAACCCGCTCGCCTCGATGCGCCGCAGCGCGGGTTCGAGCCGCGCGAGACCGGCGCCGGGATGCCCGGCCTGCATGTCGAACTGCCCGGCGAGGCCTTCCGCGTGGCTGAGCCAGATGTCGAACCCGTTCGCCTCCGCGGTCGAGCGCAGCGTGCCGAGATAGTCGGAAATCACGTCGTGATCGCCGTAGCGCAGCGCGATCGGCACGGCCGCGGCGCCGAGCACGACGCACAGCGCCAGCCCCGACCCGGTGCGGCGCGCGGATTCGACCGCCTGCGCGGCCAGCCGCATCGCGTATTCCGGATCGCCCTGCATCCAGACGAGCCGCATCAGCATCGTGCGGCCGAGCGTCGCGACGTCGACCCCGAGCGCGGCTTCCGCGCAGGACGGCTCGCCGGCCACGGCCAGCCCGGCGGTCGCGGCCTCCAGCCGCTCGCGGGCCTGCGCGTGTTCGCCGAAGTAATGCAGCGACGTCGCGACCATCGCGTTCGCCAGCAGCCGCTGCGGCCGGTCGCCGCGCCGTTCGGCCGCGCGCTCGAAGCGCGTCGCGTAGCGCAGCGATTCGTGGATGTCGGAGCGCGTCAGCATCGTGTTCCACAGCCCGACCAGCGCGCACGCGTCGAACGCCTCGTCGCCGATCCGGCCCGCGAGCACGAGCGTCCGATCCCACATCGCGGCCGCCGCGTGCGTATCGCCGTCGGTATGCAGCAGCGCCGTCGCATAGGCGGCGCGCAGACGCAGCTCGCGTGCCGCGTCGATGCCGCCGGTATCGCCGGTTCCAGCGGCCTCGATCGCGTCGAGCGCCCGCCGCGCCGGATGCGCGCATTCGCGCATCCGCGCCGGTTCCAGCAACGCGAGCGCCAGTGCGTCCGCTTCGTGCCCTCGCGGCTCGACCGCGACGGGCTCGCGCGGCGCC
>NZ_QOBB01000409.1:0-3309 GCF_024704855.1 Burkholderia sp. HAN2018
CGCGGACGAGCGCCTGGCGCTCGGGCCCGACGCGGTCGTCGTCGCGGTCGGCGGCGCCCGCGGGATCACCGGTGAACTGATGAAGACGCTGGCCGCGCATGTGCGTCCGACGCTGTACCTGATCGGCAGCAGCGCGCTCGACGAGGTCGATGCGGACCTGCTCGCGATGGACGACGAAGCGTTCGCGAAGAGCCGCCCCGATTACATCCGCCAGCAGAAGGCACGGCATCCGGAGCAGCCGCTGCCGGCGATCATCCGCGCGTTCGAGCGGCGCGCGGACGCACGCACGGCGTGCATGAACATCGAGGCGATGCGCGCATTCAGCGGCGCGCATCGCGTGACGTACCTGCGCGCCGACGTGCTGGACCCCGACAGCCTGCGCACGGCCATCGACACGATTCTCGCGCGCGAGCCGCGCGTCGACCTGCTGGTCAACGCGGCCGGATTGAACCGTTCCGCGTCGGTGCTTGTGAAGTCGCTGGACGACTTCGTCGCGGTGCGCGACATCAAGGTGCGCGGCTACTGGAACCTGCGCGACGCGTTCGGCGCCCGGCAGCCGCGCCTGTGGTGCAACTTCGGGTCGTTCATCGGCCTGACGGGCCAGGCCGGCGAAACCGACTACGCGTCGGGCAACGACTTCCTGAACACGCAGGCGTCGTATCACCGCGCGGCGCTCGGCCACGACGAATTCACGATCGGCTGGACGCTGTGGCGCTCGGTGGGGCTCGGCTCGAATCCGGTCACGCGCGCGTTTCTCGAGAAGAGCGGCCTGTTCACGAGCATGCGCACCGCGGAAGGGCAGCATCATTTCATGCGCGAGCTCGGTATCGGCGAGCGCGCGGCGATGTCCGTGCATCTGGGCGAGGCCGAGCGACGGGCGATCGAGACGCACCTGCCCGGCTACTTCAATCTCGACGAAGCTGAAGCGGTGCCCCGCGTCGCCACGCCGCGCGATCCGGATTTCTATCTCGGCCGCGAGCTGGCGCGCACGGACGACAGCGTGACCTTCGAGCGGGTGTTCGATCTCGAGCGCGACGCGTACCTGCAGCATCACGTCGTCAACGGCTTTCCGACGCTGCCGGGCACGTTCGTGCCCGAAGTGGCCGCCGAAGCCGCGCTGCGGCTCGTGCCGGGGCTCAAGGTCGTCGGATTCGCGGACGCGGCGTTCCTGCACTTCCTGCGCGTCTACGACGCGAAGCGGCCGAGCGTGAAGCGCATCCACGCGAGGATCGCCGCGCGCGACGGCGACGCCGTGCTCGTGCACGTGCGGATCTCCGGCGACGTGCTGGCGCCCGGCGGCCAGGTTCTCGTGCGCGACAAGCCGCACTTCGAGATCACCGTGCGCCTGGCCGCGGCCTACGCGCCGGCACCGGTATGGAGCGAACCGCCGGGCGGGACGTTTGTGCCCGTCGCCGATCCGTATCACTTCGACGCGGCGCCCGTGAGACTGACCGGCATGTTCGTGTCGACGACCGACACCGGCATGAGCGAAACGGGCAAGCAGGCGCGCTTCCGGCTGAACGTGCCGGACGGCGATCCGGTGTTCTCGCGCTTCGTGGTGCCGAGCATCCTGCTCGACGGGCTCGCGCGCGTGGCGGCGCTCGATCATGTCGCCGGCGACTACATCCCGCTCGCGGCGCCGATGTCGATCGGCCGCATCGACCTGTACGAAGCCGGCAACGACTGCGAGCTGGCCGCCCGCCACGCGTCGATCGCGCTGCGCGTGACGCCGCGCGCCTTCGCGCTCGAAGGGCCGGCGAGCAGCGGCAACCGGTTCGTCGCGGTGCGCCCGGACGGCCGCATCCTGATGCAGATGCGCGACGTGACGGGCATCGTGACCGGCTACGTGCACCGCGTGACCGGCGCGTTCGCCACGCGCGGCGAGATCGACGCGCGGCTTGCCGCGCACGCGGCTTCCGAGCAGGTGTCGGCATGAGCACGAAGCGTCTCGCGCCCGGCCCGCGCGGCAGCGTCGTGATGGGCAACCTCGCGGAATACAAGCGCAATCCCGTCACGATGCTGCTGAAGCTTCAGCAGCAGTACGGCGACATCGCCCGCAACCGGCTGGGCCCGTTCCTCACGCATGCGCTCGCGCATCCGGACGGCGTCCAGCACGTGCTGCAGGACAATCACCGCAACTACGTGCGCGGCCGCTTCTACGACAACTTCAAGATGTTCTTCGGCGACGGCCTGCTGACGACGGACGGCGAGTTCTGGCGGCGTCACCGGCGGGTCGTGCAGCCGCTTTTTCACCGCAAGCAGGTGGAATCGCATACGGCGGCCGTCGGCGACGCGGCGCTCGCGCTCGTCGAGCGCTGGCTGAAGCGGCCCGCGCATGCGCCGTTCGACGCGGTCGAGGAGATGATGCGCGTGAGCCTGCGCATGCTCGGGCTGATGCTGTTCAACGCGGACATCTCGCGGCATGCGGACGAGGTCGGGCCGGCGGTGCGCTTCGGCATCGAGGCGATGATGCCGCAGGGCAACATGAACGACTTCGTGCCGCGCTGGATGCCGACGCCGTTCAACCGCCGGATCGCACGTGCGCGCCGCGGGATCGACACGATCGTCGATGCGATCGTCGCCGAGCATCGCGCGGGACGCTGCGAGACGAGCGACGTGATCGCGCTGCTGCTCGCCGCGCGCGACCCCGACACGGGCGCGCCGCTGACCGAGCGCGAGGTGCACGACGAGGTGATGACGGTGTTCCTGGCCGGCCACGAAACGACCGGCAGCGGGATGGCGTGGGGGCTCTATGCGCTCGCGCAGCATCCGGACGTGCTGCGCCGGCTGCGCGAGGAACTCGATGCGGTGCTCGGCGGGCGGGCGCCCGCGGCCGACGACATCGCGCGCCTGCCGTATCTGGTGCAGACCGTCGACGAGATCCTGCGGCTCTATCCGCCGATCTGGGGCTTCACGCGCGACCTGGTCGACGACGACGAGATCGGCGGTTATCACGTGCCGGCCGGTTCGTCGGTATTCATGTCGCCGTACGTCACGCATCGTCATCCGGCGCTGTGGGCCAACCCGGACGCATTCGATCCGGAAAACTTCGGGTCGCACGCGCCGACGCGGCACAAGTACGCGTACTTTCCGTTCGGCGGCGGGATGCGCAAGTGCATCGGCTATCAGACCGCGCTGCTGCAGATCCGCGTGCTGATCGCGGTGGTCGCGCAGCACGTCGATCTGAGCGCGGTGCCCGGTCGTTCGCTCGACACGGGCGCGACGATTTCGCTGCGCCCGCGCGACGGCATCCAGCTGGTCGCGCGGCCGAGATCGCGCGAGCGCACGAGCGCCGCGCCTGCCGGGCGC
>NZ_QOBB01000410.1:0-3255 GCF_024704855.1 Burkholderia sp. HAN2018
GCCGGGCCGCGCTACTCGGCGCGCGCGTCGCGCCGCAGCAGGCCGCTGACGGCGTCGCGCGGCGCGATGCCGTCGAACAGCACGCCGCACACGGCTTCGGTGATCGGCATTTCGATCGACTGCGCCCGCGCGATGGCCAGCACGGCCTGCGCACAGCGCACGCCTTCGGCCACGTGGCCGAGCGCGCCGAGGATATCGTTCAGCGTGCGGCCGGCCGCCAGTTGCAGGCCGACCGTGCGGTTGCGCGACAGGTCGCCCGTTGCGGTGAGGATCAGGTCGCCGAGGCCGGTCAGGCCCGTGAAGGTTTCCGCACGGCCGCCGAGCGCGACGCCCAGCCGCGACATTTCGGCGAGGCCGCGCGTGATCAGCGCGGCACGCGCGTTCAGCCCGAGGCCGAGGCCGTCGGCAATACCGGTCGCGATCGCGAGCACGTTCTTCACCGCGCCGCCGACCTCGACGCCGACCACGTCGTCACCCGTATAGATCCGCATCGCGCCGTGATGAAACGCGGCGAGCGTTCGCTCGCGGCATTCGGCGGACGTACTCGCCACCGTCAGCGCGACGGGCAGCGACTGCCCGACCTCGCGTGCGAAGCTCGGCCCCGACAGCACGCCGTTGCTGTGCTGTTCGGGCAGCTCGGCCGCGATCACCTGGTGCGGCAGCAGATGCGTGTCGGCCTCGAAGCCCTTGCAGACCCAGACGATATGCGCGGGCACGCAGCCTGCGGCGCGCATCGCGTGACACAGCGTGCGCAGCCCGGCCACCGGCGCGGCGATCACGCACAAAGCGTCGTCCGCGGCGCCGTGCGCGAGCGCGGCGCCGAGATCGGCGTCGTAGCGCAACGCGTCAGGCAGCGCGATGCCGTCCAGATAGCGGGAATTTTCGTGCCGGGCCTGCAGCCCGGCGATGAGCGCGGCATCGCGCGCCCACAGAAGCGTATCGTGCCGCGCGGCCAGATGGCCCGCGAGCGCGGTGCCCCAGGCACCGGCGCCGAGAACGGCTACTTTCATACCCAGCACCGGTCCTCCGAGTAAAACGTCAGTTCAGCGTCGTGCCGTTCGGCGCGCCTGCTGCGGCGCCGGCCTGCTGCTGAAGCTGCGCGAGACGCTGTTCGTACAGCGCCTGGAAGTTGATTTCCGCCAAGTGGATCGGCGGGAAGCCCGCGCGCGTGATCGCGTCGGCGATGTTCGAACGCAGGTACGGGAACAGGATCGTCGGGCACGCGATGCCGACGAGCGGGTCGAGCTGTTCGTCCGGAATATTGCGGATGTCGAAAATGCCGGCCTGCTTCGCTTCGATCAGGAACGCGACCTTGTCCTTCACCTTCGCGGTAACGGTGCCCGACACGACGACTTCGAACACGCTTTCCGCGAGGCGGTCGGCCTTCACGTCGACTTCGACTTCAACCGACGGCATGTCCTGCTCGAGGAAGATCGCCGGCGAATTCGGCTGCTCGAGCGACATATCCTTCAGGTAGACGCGCTGGATGTTGAAGAACGGTTGGTTTTCGACGTCGGACATGGTGTTTCCCTAAAAGTGGTGACGGGGCGGCCCGGCTTCGCGCCGGCCGCCACGGATGAATCCTGCGCGCCCAAGCCGCGGCGCGGCCGGCGGCCATTCTGCCCTAATCAGGCCGCTTGCAGAAGCGGAACGAGCCCGCCTTCGCGGTCGAGCTTCGACAGATCGTCGTAGCCGCCGACGTGCGTGTCGCCGATATAGATCTGCGGCACCGTGCGGCGCCCCGTGCGCGACATCATTTCGTCGCGGCGGGCCGGATCGCGGTCGATCAGCACCTTCTCGATCTGCTCGACACCGCGCAGCTTCAGCAGGCGCTCGGCCTGGATGCAATACGGACACACCTGCGTGCTGTACATCAAAACCTTGTTCACTTCGCCACTCCTTGTTTGACGACCGGCATCCCGGCCTGCTGCCAGGCAGCCACGCCGCCCTCGAGCACGTGCACCTCGGCGTAGCCCGCCGCCTCGACCTCGCGCGCCGCTTTCTGCGACTGCTGGCCGTTCTGGCAGACGAGCAGCACCGGCGTGCTCTTGTTCTTCGCGACCTGCGCGATCTTCGCGCCGATCTCGCCCGCCGCGACCTGACGGGCCGACGGCAGGTGGCCGGCCGCGAAATCGGACGCGGCGCGCACGTCGATCACGACCGCGTTGCGGCGGTTGATGAGTTGCGTCGCCTCCGCGGCCGACAGGCCGCCGCGACCGCGGCGCAGCGCGGGCCAGGCCAGCAGGCCGCCGGATACCACCAGGATCGCGATAAGGGCCAGGTTGGTGTAATCGGTAAAGAACGTCACGGAATTCCGCCGGAAAAAGAGAAATCGGATGAGGACAATCCCGCCATTATAAAATAACCGTCTTGCGCGATGGCGGGCCCCGGTCGGGTCCCGTACGACGCGCCCCGCTTCCCTATCACTACCGACCGCAAGATCCATGTACAAACTCGTTCTCATCCGCCACGGCGAATCGACGTGGAACAAGGAAAACCGCTTCACCGGCTGGGTCGACGTCGACCTGACCGAACAGGGTCGCAACGAGGCCTACCAGGCCGGCGAATTGCTCAAGGAGGCCGGCTACACGTTCGACATCGCGTACACGTCGGTACTCAAGCGCGCGATCCGCACGCTGTGGCACGTGCAGGACAAGATGGACCTGATGTACCTGCCGGTCGTCCACTCGTGGCGCCTGAACGAGCGCCACTACGGCGCGCTGTCGGGCCTGAACAAGGCGGAAACGGCCGCGAAGTTCGGCGACGACCAGGTGCTCGTGTGGCGCCGCAGCTACGACACGCCGCCGCCCGCGCTCGAGCCGACCGACGAACGCGCGCCGTTCAACGACCCGCGCTACGCGAAGGTGCCGCGCGAGCAGCTGCCGCTCACCGAGTGCCTGAAGGACACGGTCGCGCGCGTGCTGCCGCTGTGGAACGAGTCGATCGCCCCGGCGGTCCGCGCCGGCAAGCAGGTGCTGATCGCCGCGCACGGCAACTCGCTGCGCGCGCTGATCAAGTACCTCGACGGCATCTCGGACAGCGACATCGTCGGCCTGAACATCCCGAACGGCGTGCCGCTCGTGTATGAACTCGACGAGAACCTGAAGCCGATCAAGCACTATTACCTCGGCGACCAGGACGCGATCGCGCAGGCGCAGGCCGCCGTCGCGAAGCAGGGCAAGGCGGGCTGACGCCCGTCGGCCGGGTGAGCCGGCCAGGCCGGGCGGGCCGCGTCCGGCGCGGCATGCCCGGCCC
>NZ_QOBB01000411.1:0-3226 GCF_024704855.1 Burkholderia sp. HAN2018
CGGCGGGCGCGGCGGCCGCGGGCGCGTCGAGCGAATACGGCACCGGCTCGCCCGCGCCGTTGAAGATGCGCACGTCGCCGAGATCGTCGCGCCGGCTCGCCGCATAAACCGGCTGCGGCACGGTGAGCTGGTAATACGCGGCGGTGCCGTCGAGGTCGAGCGAGAAGCGCTGCGCGGGCGGGCCGTCGGCCGCCGCGAACGACGCGAGCAGGCTCAGCCCGAGCAGCGCGGCGAGTCGTTTCATTGCGGGCCGTCCTGTTGCGCGGCGGCCTTCGGCGGCAGCGGCGAGAAATAGCCGATCAACAGCAGCAGCACGCCGATGCCGATGAACGACACGATGCGCTCGATGCCGGTCACGTGCGACAGGTCGAACAGGAACAGCTTGACGACCGTGAGCGCGAGCAATGCGGCGCCGACGAACCACAGCGGACGCAGCCCGCGGCGCGTGGCCCAGATCGTGATCGCGAGCGCACAGAGCGTCCAGTACACGGACACCGACGCCTGCACGAGCGTCGATTCCGCCATCGCGCCGAGTTCGTACGGCACGCCGGCCCAGTGATGCAGCGTGCGCAGCAGGATTGCGTTCAGCCACAGGAACGCGGTCGCCCCCGCCGCGCTCAGCAGCTCGACGCGGTGGTTGCCGAACGACCAGCCGAGCTTGCGTGCGCGCACGAACCACGACGCGGCGAGCGCGTAGACGACCACGAGCACGAGGTCGAGCGGATTGAAGAGCGGCACGCGCGCCCAGCTTCCGCCGTCCTGCGTGAAGTTCGCGTAGAAGGTCCACACCCACATCACGACGATGAGCGGCAGCGACGCGAGCGCGCACACGCGGGCGATGCCGTCGCGGCGCGTCAGCCACATCCCGGCGAACGCGAACAGGCTCCAGCCGACCATGAACACCTGCTGGATGCCGAACGACGACAGCACCGTGTCGATGTCGTAGGCCATGTGGAAGCGGTGATGCAGCGTGCGCAGCATCAGCGCGTTGAACCACAGGAACACGGTGGCGATCGCGGCGTAGTCGACGATGTGCGGATGCCATGCGATGCCGAGCGCGCGCAGGCGGCGCAGCCATACGGTGAACGCGACGAACACCAGGCACTGCGCGATGTCGAGCGGGTTGAGCAGCGGGAGCCAGAAGAGTGGCGCCGCGTTGCCGTCGCTGATCGCGCTGGCGATGCTCCACAGCCACAGCAGCGCGGCGAGCGGTGCCGCGCCCCACACCTGGTAAGCACGCGGGAACGCCGCGACGGGCCAGCGCAGACGCGAGCCGGGGCCCGACACCAGCAGGAGCAGCACACCGAAGCCGTAGGCCCACGCGCTCCAGCTCCATGCGCCTTCGGGCACGAACGCGCGCAGGCGCCAGAAGCCTTCGAGCGACAGCAGCCCGCACAGGGTCCAGAACGTCAGCGTGTGCAGCGGCGCGATGATGCCTGCGGCGACGGCTTGCGCGAGGCCGGGTGCGGTGCCGGGCGTCGCGCCTTTCGCGGGATCGGCGCTTGCCGTGCCGCGCGACTGGCGCCACAGCAGTGCAAGGCCGGCGCCGACGGCGACAGGCCACGCGAACGCGCCCATCCCCGACAGCGGCGCTTCATGCGCATCGAA
Source organism: Burkholderia sp. HAN2018 (assembly GCF_024704855.1). Lineage (NCBI taxonomy): Bacteria > Pseudomonadati > Pseudomonadota > Betaproteobacteria > Burkholderiales > Burkholderiaceae > Burkholderia > Burkholderia sp. HAN2018. Next base: position 1,609 of record NZ_QOBB01000411.1, read on the forward strand.
CGCACGCAGCGCGAGCAGTGCCAGCACGGGCGTCAGCGCGAGCGCGGGCCATTCGGCGAGCGGCCACGCCAGCCGGCGGCGCGCGACATGCGCGAGCCATGCGGTGCCGGCCGCGAACAGCGCGGTCGAATCGACGACGAAGCGGTCGGCATGCAGGTCGACGTGACGGCTCGCGTAGACGAGGATCTCGTGCAGCCCGCCGCTTATCCACCACAGCAGTCCCCACGCGGCTGCCGCGGCGCCGATCTCGGGCATCCACGCATGCCACGCGCGCGCTTCCGCGCGCCCGTGCAGCCACCAGCCGGTGAACAGGCCGGCGAGCGCGATCAGCAGCATCGCGATGTAGGGGCTGTTGAGCACGGGCAGCGCGGTGGCGTCGGCCGGCCCGAGCAGGCTCGTGAAGAACGCGCCGGCCGCGGCGAGCTGCATCAGCAGCCCGAAGCCGAACCGCAGCATGCGCTTCTCGCGCACGCCGAGCCAGACGACGGCCGCGCCTTCGATCGCCCACGCGGCGCTGGTCGTCGGGCCGGAGAACGCGAGCGGCACGGCCAGCGTCGCGAAGATCACCGCGAGCGCGAGCGTGGATTCGAACAGCAGCGCGAGGCGGTCGCGGCGCCGCGCGAGCCATGCGGTGACGACGACGTAGAACGCCGACAGCGCGACGGCGCTCCACGCGAGCCCGAACGGCATGTCCTTCACGAGCGACGCCTGCAGCGCGGTCGCGACGATCGGCGTGCCGAACACGAGCGTGCCGTCGACGTAGTGCCGCAGCGCGAGCTCGCGCTTCACCGCATACAGCAATGCGATGCCGACGTACATCAGGAAGAACAGGATCAGGAACGGCTCGGTGCTCGCGAACAGCGCGGGGCGATAGGCCGTCACGCCCCACGCGGAGCCGATCGTGAACGTGAACGCGAAGCCGAGCAGGTTCAGCGGACGCCAGGCCTTGAACCACGCGATCGCGAAGATGCCCGCGTTCAGCAGCGCGTAGTAGCTGAACAGCGCGACGTGGTTGCCGTGCCCGGTCGATAGCAGCACCGGTGCGAGAAAGCCGCCCGCGGTGCCCATGAACGCGAGCGGCAGCGCGTTCTGCCGCACCGCGAGGAACGCGCTCAGCGCGCATACCGCGACCATCAGCGGAAACGCGGCGCCGACGGGCAGCAGCGCGTAAAGCTTGGTCGCGGCGAAGATCGTCAGGTACAGGATGCCGACGCCGCCGCCCTGCAGCACGAGCCCGTACGCCGCGCGGCGCGCACGCACGCGCCAGCCGATCGCGAGCAGCGCGGCCGCGGCGAGCGCGGTGCCCGCTAGGCGGAATTCGATCGGCAGCATGTTGTTGTCGGCCGCGTACTTGAGCAGGAACGCGACCCCGAAGAACAGCACGACGATCCCGACGCGCACGACCGTGTTGCCGCCGAGCAGCCAGTCGCGCGCGGCGCGGAATGCACGCTCGACGATGTCGGGCTCGCGCGGTTTGGGCGGCGTGGGGGGAACCGATGGTGCGGGGGCCGGAGCGGCAGGCGTTTCAGTCGCGTGGGGCGCGGCCGGTACCGGTACCGGTACCGGCGCGGCGGCGCGAACCGGCGCCGGGGCCGGAGCAGGAGCCGATGTCGACGCC
>NZ_QOBB01000412.1:0-3128 GCF_024704855.1 Burkholderia sp. HAN2018
GCAGCGCGAGGCGTGTGCCGGGGCCGGCCGGCGCCGTGGCGCTCGCGACGTAGACGCCGCCCGCGACGACGCACGACACGAGCCCCGCGCACATCGTGCGCTTCGCGCCGCGATGATCGGCGCGGCGGCCCGCGACGCTCCGCGTGAGCACGGTGGCGAGGAATTGCGCGCCGACCGCCGTGCCGACGACGAGCGTGCCGAAGCCGAGCGTGTCGTGCACGTACAGCGGCACGACGGGCAGCAGGAGGCCGAAGGTCAGCGCGCCGAGAAAGACGCCGAAACAGATGAGCCGGGCCGTGCGTGCCGGGGCGATGTCGGGTGCGACGACGTTGTCGAGGTCGGGGGCGTTCATCGGAAGGGGCCGGTTGATCGGCGTCACGGACGCCGGTAGCGGATGGACCAGACGGTCAGCAGGGTCGCGCCGAACAGCAGCAGGCAACCGAACGAGAAATCGTTGAGCGCGAGCATGTGGGCTTGCACGTCGATCGAGCGGCTGACCGACGCGAGCGCGCCGGCCGGTGACATGCCCGCATGTTCGAGCCGGGCGAGCCAGTCGCCGGCGGCCGGATCGAACGGCGTGATGCGATCGACGAGGTATGTGTTGTGAACGCGCGAGCGCCGTTCGAAATAGGTCGGCGCGACGGAGGTGGCGACGCTGGTGCCGATCCGGCGCAGCGCATTCTGCACGCCCGACGCCGCCGGCAGCCTTTCGCGCGGCAACCCGGCGATCGACAGCGACACGAGCGGGGTGATGAAAAACGCGGTGGCCGCGCCCATCAGCAGCGAGTTGGCCGCGATGTCGCCGAGCGTCACGTCGGTATTGAAGCCCATGCGCCAGAACGACGCCGCGCCCCAGCCGACCAGCGCCACGGTCGCGAGGTGGCGCGGGTCGGTGCGCCCCTGGATGCGCCCGATCAACGGCGCGATCACGATGCCCGCGATGCCGAGCGGCGCGGTGGCGATGCCGGCCCAGGTTGCCGTGTAGCCCTGCTCGGTCTGCAACCAGAGCGGCACCAGCACGAGCGCGCCGTAATAGACGCCGAAGCCGACCGTCACCGCGATCGTTCCCGCGGTGAAGCCGCGATCCGCGAACAGCCGCAGGTCGACGATCGGATGCGCGTCGGTCAGCTCCCAGAGGACCAGCGCGACGAACGACACGACGCAGAGCACGGCGAGCGCGCGGATCTCGACCGCCGCGAACCAGTCGAGGTTCTGGCCGCGGTCGAGCATCAGCTGCAGCGAGCCGAATGCGGCGGCGAGCAGCAGCAGGCCGACGAAATCGACGGGAAGGTGGCGGGTCGGGTTGTCGCGCCGGCCGAGGAAGCGGGTCAGCACGAGCAGGACCAGCGCCCCGGTCGGCACGTTGACGTAGAAGATGTAGGGCCACGAGAGGTTGTCGGTGATCCAGCCGCCGGCGATCGGGCCGAGCACGGGCGCGACGAACGTGGTGGTCTGCCAGACCGACAGCGCGACGTTGCGGCGCGCGGCCGGAAACACGGCCAGCAGCAGCGCTTGCGAGAGCGCGGTGATCGGCCCGGAGGCCGCGCCCTGCAGCGCGCGGAACAGCAGCAGCGATTCGAAATTCGGTGCGAGGCCGCACAGGATCGAGGTCAGGACGAACAGCACGACCGAGACCCGGAACAGCCGCACCTGGCCGAAGCGCTGCGCGAGCCAGCCGGTCAGCGGCAGCGTGATCGCGAGCGGCGTCGCGAACGACGTCAGCATCCAGGTGCCCATGTCGGGCGCGACGCCGAGATCGCCGGCGATGGTCGGTACCGCGACGTTGGCGATCGTCAGGTCGAGCGTCTGCATGAAGTTGGCGACGCTGATCGCGATCGCGACGAGCACGAGAGCCGGGCCCTGCAGCGGCTCCAGCGGCAGTTTCGGCGCCGCACCCCGAGCGACGGGCGCCATGCTCAGGCTCCCGGCGCGCGGTGCACGGCGGCGCCGTCGTTCGCGCGGATCGTGTCGTTGACGAGGGCGTCGCCGGACGATGCATCGTCATCGAAGATCGACGTCGCGTCGATCGGGCGCCGGGCGGCGGCCGGCGCGGGGCGCACGGAGGCCGATGCGGTGCCGGGTGCGTTGTCGCCGAGCACGACCGATGCGCTCATCGACAGGCCGATGCGCAGCGGATGCGCGCGCAATTCGCCGGGATCGAGCGCGACCCGCACGGGTACGCGCTGCACGACCTTGATCCAGTTGCCGGTCGCATTCTGCGCGGGCACCGACGCGAATGCCGAACCCGTGCCCGCCTCGACGCCTTCGATGCGGCCGTGGAACACGACGTCGGAGCCATACAGGTCCGAGCGAAGCTCGACGGCCTGCCCGGCGTGCATGCCGCGCAGCTGCGATTCCTTGAAGTTGGCCTCGACCCACACATGGTCGAGCGGCACGAGTGCCATGGCCGGCGCGCCGGGCGTGACGTGTTGCCCGACCTGCACGACACGGCGTGTCACGAGCCCCGCCAGCGGCGCGCGGATTTCGGTGCGGCGCAGTGCGAGCGCCGCACTGCGCACCCGCGCGGCCGCGGCGCGCACCAGCGGATTCGAGTCGATCGACGTGCCGTCGACGCGCGCACGCGATGCGTCGTACGCGGCCTGTTGCGCGTCCAGCGCGGCGGATGCACTGGTCATCGCGTCGCGCGCATGGCGGATGTCCTCGCGCGATACGCCGCCGTCCTGCGCGAGGCCGAGCCGTCGCTGCAGGTCGTCGGAGGCCTTCGACAGCTCGGCCTTGCGCTGGAGGATCTGGGCCGCCTCGCGCGCCGTGTCGGCATGCGCGGTGCGGTACTCGCGCACCGCATGGGCGAGCTGTGCGACGGCGTCGTCGAGCGCGAGCTTCGCATCGGTCGGATCGACGCGGAACAGCGGATCGCCGGCATGTACCCATTCGGCGTTCTGCACCATGATCGTGTCGACCGTGCCCGCCACCTGCGGCGATACCTGCACGACATCGCCCGTCACGTAGGCGTCGTCGGTCGTCTCGGTGCCGCGCGACGTGACCCACCAGTAGCCGCCGGCCAGCGCGGCCAGGGCGAGCGCGATGAAGAACCAGCGGAAATAGCGGCGCCGCGTGGTGCGCAGCGCCTGTTCGGCGGGCGGGGGCGACGCCGCGCCCGCGGCGGC
>NZ_QOBB01000413.1:0-3172 GCF_024704855.1 Burkholderia sp. HAN2018
CGCGGCGCCCGCAGCCGAGGCCGCGATGCCCGCACCGGCAGCCGATGCGAAGGCCGCCGAACCGGCTCCGGTCGCCGCGGAAGCGCCCTCACCGGAAGCCGCGCAGCCTGCAGCCACTGCGGCCGCAGCGCCTGCCGACATGCCGGCAGCCGACGCGAAGGTGCCGGACCAGGCAGCCGCGCAGCCCGCCGAGATGCCGGCGTTGTCCGATCCGGCGCAAGGATTGCCGGCGGCTCCGGTCGACCAGCAGGCCGCCCCGGCTGTACCGGTCTTGCCGGCTCCGGCCGTCATCTCGACGAGCACGTCGTCGTAAGCACGCGGGTCTGGCTCCCGTGCGCCGGAATGGCGGCGCACGGGAGCCGTCCGGACCCGATGCCCGGCGGTCGTTTCCTGTTTGACGGGTGTTGGTCCCATCCCCGAGGTCAACACCTCTTTTTGCCTGACGAGGATGCAAGGAGGCCTCAATCATGAGGATCTTTTTGGTCGCTCTGTTGTTGTACAGCGCACAAGCCGCAGCACAGGCGGTATTTCAGAACCCGGCCGTCTTCGTGATCCTGGGCGAGCAGACCGCGGCAAACGCCGCGAGCGTCGCGCAGGCGCTGACGACGCTCGGTCGCGCCGACAACACGGCGTGCGCGCCGATGATGATGATCGGCGATCCGCAGATGATCTACATGATGCCGGAGGAGGGTCACGCGCCGTCGTGGCAATCGCCGGTGTACGGCCGTGGCGCACCGTTCGAGGCGCAGAGGGGGCCGACGCCGACCGGCAAGACGGTCGGCGCGATGCAGCATGCCGAGGACATGCAGACGCAGCCATGGAGCGACGGCAGCGCGATCACGCAGAAGATCGCAGGCGATGCGAGCGTGACGGCGGCGGACCAGGTGAGCGGCTGGCAGCGCAACGGGCTCAGCTCGATCGAGACGGCCCGTGCGACGGAAGTGACGGTGAACGGCAAGACCTACCGGGCCTATCGTGACGACCTCAACGGTGCCGCGAAGCCGGTCGTCGAGCCGCAGATCTACACGCAGCGCGTCGTTTTCTGCCGATAACGAACGTCAATCCGAGAACGGCCCGGCGCCGCGTCGCGGGACCACGGTGCCCCGCTCCACGCGATCCGGCAACGGCCGTTTCGACAACCAACCCAAGCGACGAGGCCATCGTGAACCATTGCTGCCAGATCAGGGTGTCGGGCCCGCAGGATCTCGAACGCGATGCGGGGACGGCACCGTTCATTGCCGTCCGGCGCAACCATGTCGTGCCGTCGCGGCCGCTCGTCTACCTGTCGCAGCAGCACGACGCCGCGCTCGTCGATTGTCTCGCGTCGCGCGGCTGGGACGTGTGGCGCGCGAAAACCGTTGCGGACGCACTGAATCTCGTCAGGGCGAACCGTCTGCATGCGGGCATCGTCGATTTCGGCAGCTTCGCGTCGCCCGACGTCACGTCGTTCGAGGCGCTGCTGCGCGACCCGCGCGTCGGCTGGCTCGCGTTCGCCGACGACGAGCGGCTGCGGGATATTTCCATCGCGCGCCTGATTCGCCACTGCTGTTTCGATTACGTGCGCAACGCGACTGCGTACACGACGATCGGCTATCTGGTCGGCCATGCGTACGGGATGCTGAGGCTCGCGGACGGCAGCCCGGACGCCGATGCGGCGCCCCCCGGCGGCACGATGATCGGCTCGTGCGACGCGATGCGCCGGCTGTTCGCGACGATCCGCAAGGTCGCGAATACGGAGGCGACCGTCTTCATCGCCGGTGAGTCCGGCACCGGCAAGGAGCTGACGGCGGCGGCGATTCACCAGCAGTCGTCGCGCGCCGACGCGCCGTTCGTCGCCGTGAACTGCGCGGCCATTCCGTCGACGCTGCTGCAGGCCGAACTGTTCGGCCACGAGCGCGGCGCGTTCACGGGCGCGCACCAGCGCAAGATCGGCCGTATCGAGGCGGCGCACGGCGGTACGCTGTTTCTCGATGAAATCGGCGACATGCCGTTCGAGAGCCAGGCGAGCCTGCTGCGCTTCCTGCAGGAAGGCACGATCGAGCGCCTCGGCGGGCACGCGTCGATTCCGGTGGACGTGCGGATCGTGTCGGCGACCCACGTCGATCTCGAGGCCGCGATGCAGGCGGGGCGGTTCCGTGCCGACCTGTACTACCGCCTGTGCGTGCTGCGCATCGACGAACCGCCGCTGCGCGTGCGCGGCCGCGACATCATGCTGCTCGCCGACCATGTGCTGCGGCGCTATCGCGGCGACAATGCGCAACGGATTCGCGGCTTCATGCCGAGCGCGGTCGAAGCGATCCACAACTATCCGTGGCCGGGCAACGTGCGCGAGCTGATCAACCGGATCCGGCTCGCGGTCGTGATGACGAACGGCCCGATGATCTCGGCCGCCGATCTCGAACTGCACCAGTACACGTCGCGGCAGCCGCCGACGCTCGCCGAAACGCGCCGGCGCGCCGAGCGGCGCGCGATCGAGGAAACGCTGATGCGCCACCGCCACCAGCATGCCGACGTGGCGGCCGAGCTGGGCATCTCGCGCGCGACGCTGTATCGGCTGATGACCGCGCACGGGCTGCACGGCTGACGCGCCGCGTCGCGCAGCCGCTCAAGACCGCGCGACGTCGGCCGTTAAGACATGAAACGGCCCGTCCGGACCGCCGCGCGGCGATGCGCGCGCGGCCGGCATGCGGCGCATCACGCTTATCCGAGGTTACCGTGGCAGAGTGCAGTCACTGCGGCAGGACGTTCCTGGTCGGCGGGCGGTCGATCGACGGCCGCCGCTATTGCCGTCCGGCGTGCGCCCGGGCGCATCCGATCGTCGTCGAGGCGGAGCGGGTGCCCGACGCGAAGGTCTGGGAGTACGTGCACGACTGGCGTTACGGGCCGTGCCCGATCTGCCGTCGCGACGACCGGCCGGTCGATGTCCATGCGTCGCATCGCGTCGTGTCGCTGCTGTTCGTCACGCGCTGGGCGACACGGCGCCACGTGTGCTGCCGGCGTTGCGGCCGCAGGAAGCAGGCGGTCGCGTTGCTGGCGTCGGCCGCGTTCGGCTGGTGGGGGCTGCCGTGGGGCCTCGTGTTGACGCCGATCCAGCTCGCGCGCAACGCGCTCGGGCTGGCCGCGCGCGATCCGCAGGTCGCGACGCGGCAGTTCGAGCAGCTCGTGCGGCGCA
>NZ_QOBB01000414.1:0-3158 GCF_024704855.1 Burkholderia sp. HAN2018
TGCGCGCGGACCTGCTCGCCCGCGCGGCGCTGCGCCGGCTGCCGGCCGGCCATGCGCTGTTCCGGCGCGGCGACCCGCCGTGCGGGCTGTACGCGGTACTGGCCGGTTCACTCACGATAGGTGCGGTCGACCCGCAGGGCAAGGAGGCGCTGCTGACGGTCGCCGAGCCCGTCACGTGGTTCGGCGAAATCGCGCTGTTCGACGGCCAGCCGCGCACGCACGACGCGATCGCGCTCGACGACGCGCTGCTGCTGCACGTCCCGCAGGCCGCGCTGCTCGCGATCCTCGACGCGACGCCGCAATACTGGCGGCAATTCGCGCTGCTGATGGCGCAGAAGCTGCGCCTGAGCTTCCTGACCGTCGAGTCGATGAGCGTGATGCCGGCCGCGCAGCGGCTCGCCGCCCGCCTGCTGATGATCGCCGACGGCTACGGCGGGATCAGCGCCGGCCGCACCCGCATCCGGCTGTCGCAGGAAAAGCTCGCGGCGATGCTGTCGCTGACGCGACAGACCACCAACCAGTTGCTGAAGGCGCTGCAGGCCGACGGTGTCGTGCGGCTGCACGTCGGTGAAATCGAGCTCGTCGACGTCGACGCGCTGCGGCGCGCGAGCGGGCTGCCCGACGGCATGCGCTGAGCCGCGGCAGCGCCGTCACGCGGCCACCCCGCCGTCGCCGCGTTGCGCTATCGTGGCGGCTCGTCCGTTCATCCATCCGCCGCGCCTTGAGCACATCGACCGCCTCCGCTCCCTCCCGCCATCCGTGGCCGGTGTTCATCGCATTCCTGCGGCTCGGCCTTACGTCGTTCGGCGGCCCGGTCGCGCATCTCGGCTACTTCCGCACCGAGTTCGTCACGCGGCGCGCCTGGCTCACCGAGCGCACCTACGCGGATCTCGTCGGGCTGTGCCAGTTCCTGCCGGGCCCTGCGAGCAGCCAGGTCGGGATGGCGATCGGCCTCGCGCGCGCAGGCTACGCGGGGATGTTCGCCGCGTGGCTCGGCTTCACGCTGCCGTCGGCGCTGCTGATGATGCTGTTCGCGCTCGGCGTGCACGCGACGGGCGCGCCGATCGAAGCCGGTGCATTGCACGGGTTGCGCATCGTGTCGGTCGCCGTGATCGCGCAGGCCGTGTGGGGCATGGCACGCACGCTGTGCCCGGATGCGCGCCGCGTCACGCTGATGGCCGCGGCCGCCAGCGTCGCGCTGCTCGCGCCGGCCGCATGGACGCAGGTTGCCGTGATCGTCGCGGCCGGATTGGCCGGCCTCGTGCTGCTGCCGCAGCCGGCGCGCGGCACCCACGATCCGTTGCCGCTGCATGTGTCGCCGCGCGCGGGCGCGCTGTGGCTCGCGCTGTTCGCCGCACTCCTCGTCGTACTGCCGTTCGCGGCCCGCGCGCTGCGCTCCGATACGCTTGCCGTCGTCGATGCGTTCTTCCGTACGGGCGCGCTCGTGTTCGGCGGCGGCCACGTGGTGCTGCCGCTGCTGCAGGCGGCCGTGGTCGCGCCCGGCTGGGTCGGCGATGCGGCGTTCCTGGCCGGTTATGGCGTCGCGCAGGCCGTGCCGGGGCCGCTGTTCACGTTCTCGGCCTTCCTCGGCGCGTCGCTGCGCCAGGCGCCGACCGGCTGGCTCGGCGGCACGATCGCGCTGGTGTCGATCTTCGCGCCGTCGTTCCTGCTGGTGGCCGGCACCGCGCCGTTCTGGGAGCGCCTGCGCCGCAGCACGCGGATGCAGGCCGCGCTCGCGGGCGTGAACGCGGCCGTCGTCGGGCTGCTGCTCGCGGCGCTCTATCACCCGGTCTGGACCGACACGATCATGGCGCCGCGCGACCTGGCCGCGGCGCTCGTCGCATTCGTCGCGCTGGTGTTCTGGCGCGTGCCGCCATGGGCCGTCGTGATCGCGAGCGCGGCGCTCGGCTGGGGGCTCGGCCTCCTCGCCTGATTGGGCACGCGGAGCACGTTCCGCCGCGGCAAAAACAAAAAAGCCCTCGAAACGAGGGCTTTTCTGCTGGGTACCGCGCGCCGTGGCGGCGCGCAGGTGCCGGACCTTACGCGAAGTTCTTCGCTGCGAAGTCCCAGTTCACGATGTTCCAGAACGCTTCGACGAACTTCGGACGTGCGTTGCGGTAGTCGATGTAGTACGCGTGTTCCCACACGTCGATCGTCAGCAGTGCCTTGTCGGCCGTCGTCAGCGGAGTTGCTGCGTTGCTCGTCGACACGATGTCGAGCGAACCGTCAGCCTTCTTCACGAGCCATGCCCAGCCCGAACCGAACGTGCCGACCGCGGCCTTCGTGAACGCTTCCTTGAATGCGTCGTACGAACCCCACTTCGCGTTGATCGCGTCGCCCAGCGCGCCCGTCGGTGCGCCGCCGCCGTTCGGCGACAGGCTGTTCCAGAAGAACGTGTGGTTCCAGATTTGCGCGGCGTTGTTGAAGATGCCACCCGACGACTTCTTCACGATCTCTTCCAGCGACAGGTTTTCGAATTCCGTGCCCGGGATCAGATTGTTCAGGTTCGTCACATAAGCCTGATGGTGCTTGCCGTAGTGGTACTGGATCGTCTCGAGCGAGATGGTCGGCGCGAGTGCGTCTTCAGCGTACGGGAGCGGCGGGAGCGTATGAGCCATGGCGATTCCTTCGTTGAGTATGTAGGGGGGCTTGTGTTGAATGCTGCCGAGCGTCCGATTGTAGGCGAGACCGAATAACCCCGCAAACTCACGGGCCATTTATCCGCGGTATGCGGAAAAGCGATGTTCGCGCATCGTCCACAGGGACGAGCCGATACCGCGCAACCGCCGTTCCCGCGCGTTTTGCCCGGTCGCGGCGCGTGCGCCGCTCACGTCAGATCGTATCGGCGAGGCGCGGCTGCACGTCGGCGAGCGACACGTCGGCCGAGCCTTCGGCGAGATGCACGGTCAGGCGGCGCTGCGGCTTCAATGCGTTCGGCGTGCGCACCGCGCGGCCCGTCTGCGCATCGATCAGCGCCGCATAACCGCGCTCGAGCGTGCGCTGCGGGCTCAACACCTCGAGCCTTGCCGCACAGGCCGACACGCGAGCCGTGTCGCGTTCGTGACGGCGCTGCAATGCAAGCGCAAGACGCTGCGACAGCCCCGCGAGTGCCTGGCGCGCCTGCGACGGATCGGGGCGCGCGCGCTGCCAGCGCAACT
>NZ_QOBB01000415.1:0-3129 GCF_024704855.1 Burkholderia sp. HAN2018
CGAGCCCGTGCTGCCGCCGAGCGCACCGCCGACCGCTGCGCCGGCTACCCCGCCGAGCGCGCCGCCAAGCGCGTTGTTCATGTCACCTGCCAGAGCCGGCAGCGCAGTCGCGCCGGTCAGCGCGGCGACGACGAGAGCGGGGGCGATTTTCTTCCACATTCCCGTATTCTTCCTTGTTCGCAATCTGGTTATCGAAGGTCCGCTCGGTACGACGATCTGAATCGATCGACGTCGGGTCTGGCATTGTGCCGAACCGTGGACCAATTCATTTCAATGAGCTTGCGGCGAAGAATAGCACCGGTCCCGCGTCCTTGCCGTCGACATTCTGGTAACAAGTTGTTTACGAACAGGCGCCCCCGAACGCCCGCACCAGAATGCCCGCAAACCCGCGCCGGCATTGGCTCCGCCGAGGTTCCGGCCCTGCGCGACGACGGGTCGTCCATGCGGGGCGTCGCACGTTTGCGACACACGTGGCAACACATCGGGCACGTGTCGTGAGCGGGCTCGGAAACGACGGTCGGGGAAAAATGAAGGGGGTCAGTACACGCCGGGCAGCAGCCGCCAGGTTCGCGCGCAATACGCGTCGTACTCGGCGCCGAATTGCGCACGCAGCAGCGCCTCTTCGGAGCGGATACGCGCGACGAGCGGGATCATCGTCAACACGACCAGCAGCACGCCGACACCCGAGCGGAAGGCGAGCGCCCAGCCGACCGAATTGACGAGTAGCCCGAGATAGCTCGGATTGCGGATGCGGCGGTAGATGCCGTCGGTCACGAGCGTATGGCCCGGCTGGATCGCGACGAGCCCGCTGAAGCGCTTGCCGAGCACGAACACGGGCCAGATGCGCAGCACGCCGCCCGCGATGTAGAGCGCAACGCCGGCCCAGCGCACCGCGTCGCCGCCGAAGGTCCAGAAGTCGAGCCGGTCGGTCAGCGCGGGCAGGTAGGCCAGCAGGAACCCGCTCACCCCGAACGCCGCGAGCACCCAGCGGTTGTCGCGGTTCTCGCGCTCGCCGCTGCTCAGGTTGCCTTCGGTGAACATCGCCGCGACGGCCATCGCGAATGTCGCGACGACGACGACGGTCAGCGGCGGATGCGAGAAGAAGGCCGCGAACCCGCCGCTGCCGAGCACCGCGAGCCCGAGATAAACGAGCGTGGAGATGCCCGACAGGGCGGCGACCTTGCGGGTGACTGTCATGACTGCCTCGCCGGAGTGCGCTTTCCTGTGAAGTATAGGAACCGCGCACACGCCGCGCGGCGCGCCGCCGTCATGCGGCGCGCGAATCCGCGCGCATCGTCCGGCACGACGCCACGACCCTGGCCGGGGCGTCCAGGGCCCGCGCCCGGCGCCGGATCAGCGGATGCGGAAGTTGCCGCCGATCCCGACGCTGACAGGCGGTGCGTAATACGCCGGCGCATAGCCGTAGTAGGCCGGCGCGGGCGCGTAGCCGTACGGCGGCGCGACGTAGCAGCCGGACAGGCCACCGATCAGGGCAAGCGTAATGAGAAGTCTGGACATGGCTCGATTCCCGGCGCGAAAGACGAATGGCACCTCGCGAACGCCGCGCCGCCGCGAGGTGCGGCGGCCGGCACGAAGAGGCGATCCGCCCTTCCTGTCGCTCGATGAAGCAATGCGCCGAGTCTAGCGCCGGGTCGGCCGGGCCGAGTTTCGCCGGCGGTTACACGTGTTACCTCGCATGACCGCCGAAACAGGTAATGGCGCGACGGCCGGCCGGTGTGTCGTGGCGCGCCGTGCCGCGTGCGATCGCCGCGTTACACGAAACGCGCGCGAATGCGCTGCGCGAGCGCTTCGAGCGTCGCCGCGTCGGCGATCTCGCGCGCGTGCATCCGCAGCTCGGCGCCTTCCCAGCGCGGGATCACGTGGAAGTGCACGTGCGGAACCGTCTGGCCGGCTGCCGCGCCGTTGAACTGGCCGATGAACACGCCGTCCGGCTCGAGCGCCGCGCGCACCGCCGCCGCGACGCGCTGCGTCATGCGGATGCCGGCCGCGGCTGCGTCGCCGGACAAGTCGAAGATCTGCGCGGCCGGCTCCTTCGGGATCACGAGCACGTGGCCGTCGGCCTGCGGCATCAGATCCATGATCGCGAGCGTCGTGTCGTCTTCCGCGACCTTCACGCACGGCAGTTCGCCACGCAGGATTCTGGCGAACGGGTTGTTGTTGTCGTAGGACATGTCGGGTTCCGATATCGGTTGGACTGGGAAAGGGGGAGTGCAATGCCGGACGATTATCGGACGACGACGGGTCGGATTTCAACTTGTCAGGCCGGGTCGCGCTGGCGCTCGCACCGAACGGCCATCTCGTGACCGCGAACGGCGACGCGTCAACGCCGACCCGCTGCAGCCGAGCGAGATCGGCGAATTCACGGTGGACGGGCGCTTCGTCGCGCAAATGCAGGTCGACACCGTTCCCGGGGCCGCGTTCGGCCTGGCGTTCGGGTACGGCCGCAAAGGCCAGCCGCAATTCGCGGCCGTCGACGACAACACGAATACCGCGACGGTCTGGACCCTGCGCTCCGACCACGACAACGCGCAGTGATACACCGCTTGAACGGGCCGCACGCGGCCCGTTCGACCTCGGCGATCGACACAGACGATTCGCGCAGGCCGGGCAATCCGCGCCGTGTCGACGCTGCCCGGCATCGCCGCCCTCGCGATTGCCACCGCCGGCCCGAACCTGCGACACTGCCGGTTCGTGTTCCGCCTTCCGACAACCGAGGACACCCGCGCATGACGATCCCCTTCAAGAAGCCGATCCTGCGCGGCGTCGCGCTCGCGGCCGTCGCCGCGATCGGCTACACGGGCTACATGCTGTCCCGGCTCGCGCCGGTCGCGACCGGTTATGCGGCGAAGGCGCTGTGTTCCGGCGTGTACGTATCGGGCCGCCCTGCCGCGTCCGTGATCGACGTCGACATCATGGCCGGCGTGCATCCGCTGCTGAAGCTGGTTCGCCCGTCGATCGATCCCGACCATCATCGCGCCGTGGCGACTTTCGCCGGCTTCGCCGGACGCGAAGCCGACTTCCGGCCCGGGCTCGGCTGCACGCTCGCGATCGGGCCGTCGCCCGGCGCGTTGCCGGCCGCGCTGCCGCGCCTCCCCGATCCGCCGCCCG
>NZ_QOBB01000416.1:0-5326 GCF_024704855.1 Burkholderia sp. HAN2018
TGCCCGCGCCGCTCGTGCGCGTGGCGTTCGAGCAGACGGCCGGCCGCGGCCGGCAGGGCCGCCCGTGGTTCGCACAGCCCGGCAACGCGCTGCTGTGCTCGGTCGGCTGCATCGTGCCGCGCCCCGTCGACGCGCTCGGCGGCCTCAGCATCGCGATCGGCGTCGCGCTTGCGGAAGGGCTGGCCACGCTGCCGCTCGACGCCCGCTCGCGCGTTGCGCTCAAATGGCCGAACGACCTGCTGCTGACCGCCACCGACGACGGCACGCCGCGCATCGTCGGCAAGCTCGCCGGGATCCTGATCGAAACCGCCTGGGCCAGCGCCGACGCGACCGCCGTCGTGATCGGTTTCGGCATCAACGTCCGCGGCGCGGAAGCCGTCGCCGCGCAGGTCGACGCGCTGCGCGCGCGCGAAGCGACGCTCGCGAGCGGGCTGCCGCCTGCTGCGCTGTCGATCGCGTGCGCATCGGCCAACCTCACCGATACGCTCGCCGCGTCGCTGAACGCGCTCACGCCCGCGCTCGCGCAGTTCGGCGCCGAAGGGCTCGCGCCGTTCGTGCCGCGCTGGCATGCGTTGCACGCGTATGCGGGGCGCGAAGTCGTCCTGCTCGAACAGGGCGTCGAACGCGCGCGCGGCATCGCGACGGGCATCGACGCGACCGGCCAGCTGCTCCTCGACACGCCGGACGGCATCCAGGCGATCGCGGCCGGCGACGTGTCGCTGCGCGAAGCGCAATGAACGAGCCGCACCTGCTGATCGACGCCGGCAACAGCCGGATCAAGTGGGCGCTCGCCGATGCGCAGCGCACGCTCGTCGAGACGGGCGCATTCGGCCACACGCGCGACGGCGGCGCCGATCCCGACTGGTCGAACCTGCCGCATCCGCGCGGCGCGTGGATCTCGAACGTCGCGGGCGCCGACGTGGCCGCCCGGCTCGACGCGCTGCTCGACGCGCGCTGGCCGGGCCTGCCGCGCATGACGATACGCTCGCGTCACACGCAATGCGGCGTGACGAACGGCTATACGACACCCGAACAGCTCGGCAGCGACCGCTGGGCCGGCCTGATCGGCGCGCACGCGGCATTTCCGGGCGAACACCTGCTGATCGCGACGTTCGGCACCGCGACGACACTCGAGGCGCTGCGCGCGGACGGCCGCTTCACCGGCGGGCTGATCGCGCCGGGCTGGGCGCTGATGATGCGTGCGCTCGGCACGCACACCGCGCAGCTGCCGACGCTGACCACCGATATCGCGAGCGGCCTGCTCGCGGGTGCGCAGGCCGATCCGTTCCAGGTCGATACGCCGCGCTCGCTGTCGGCCGGCTGCCTGTACGCGCAGGCCGGGCTGATCGAGCGCGCGTGGCGCGACCTTGCCGACGCGTGGCACGCACCCGTGCGGCTCGTGCTGGCCGGCGGCGCGGCGGACGACGTCGCGCGCGCGCTGACGGTGCCGCATACGCGACACGATGCACTGATCCTGTCCGGGCTCGCGCTGATTGCGGCCGAAGCCGCGCAGGATTGACGGAACCGGCGCGGGCATCGCGCCGGCGTGCGGCGACGCGGGTCCGGACGGACATGCGGCACGCTGACGAAGCGGTACGCGCGGGGCGGCTGCAACGGCCCGTGCATTCGACCGGCGGAAGCCATGAAAAAGCCGGCCATGCGGCCGGCTCGACTGAATGACGTGAACGACGTCGATGACGACAAGGAGGTTCGACGATGCTGCGCTGGCTGATCGCTGTTCTCTTTCTCGCCAACATGCTCGCGTTCGTGGTGGCGCGCGGCGTGTTCGGGCCGCTGCCGTCGGCCGGCCCGCGCGAACCCGGCGTGCTGTCGCGGCAGGTCCGGCCCGATGCGCTGCGCGTGACGCCGCTCGCGCAGGCGACCGACCAACCCGTCGTCGGTGGCCCGATCGCGCCGCCGGCCGTCACGACGGCCCCGCTCGCGGCATCCGCGCCCTGACGGCGCCGGGCCGTACTCAGGACTGCTGCGCGCGCACCTTCTTCAGCAGCGCGGTGGTCGAGCGGTCGTGCTCGAACGGAATCGCCAGCGCACGGCCGCCCCAGCCGCGCACGAGCGCCGATTCCGGCAGCGCGTCCATGTCGTAGTCGCCGCCCTTCACGAGGATGTCCGGACGGACGGCCTCGATCAGCGACACCGGCGTCTTTTCCCCGAACGTCACGACCCAGTCGACGCTTTCCAGCGCCGCGAGCAGTGCCGCGCGGTCTTCCTCGCGATTGATCGGCCGGTCGTCGCCCTTGCCGAGCATGCGCACCGACGCATCGCTGTTCACGCCGACGATCAGGCACGCGCCGAGCGCTTTCGCGTCGGCGAGATACGTGACGTGGCCGCGGTGCAGGATGTCGAATACGCCGTTGGTGAACACGACGGGCGACGGCAGCGACGCGCGCAGCGCGACGAGGGCATCACGGGTGATCAGCTTGCGTTCGAAGGTGGCGGACATGGTGGAGATCGGACGAAATGAGCAACGGCGCGCGCGACGGCGGCGCCAGATAAAAAGCCCGCCGGGCTGGCCAGGCGGGCTTCATGCAACGGATACGGCACGACGGCGCTACCGGCCGGCGCGATTCACGCCGGCGGCGGCGCCTGCCGGCCTCAGGCCGGCTGCGCGGCCGACGACGGGCCGCTTTCGGCCTGCAGGCGGCCGGTGACTTCCTTGCGGTAGCGGTTCAGCTCCTGCGCGGTCGCGAACGTGCGCTCGAACAGGATCGACAGGTTGTGCAGGATCCGCTCGACGACCTTCTTTTCCCACTCGCCGTCGAACCGGATCTGCTCGTCGAGCCAGCGCTCGAGCCATTCCGGATCGGGCAGGCGCGACTGCACGGTATCGCGCGGGAACAGCGCCTGGTTCACGTGCAGGTTGGTCGGGTGCAGCGGCTTCTCGGTGCGGCGCGCCGACGCCATCAGCACGCCGATCTTCGCGAACGCCGCGCGCGCGACGTCGCCGCAGTTGTTCAGCGCCTTCTTCATGTAGCGCAGGTAGGCGCCGCCATGGCGCGCTTCATCGCGCGAAATCGTTTCGTAGATCTGCTTGATGACCGGCTCGGTATGCCAGTCGGCCGCGCAGCGGTACCAGTGGTTCAGGCGGATCTCGCCGCAGAAGTGCAGCATCAGCGTCTCGAGCGGCGGCGCCGGGTCGAATTCGAAGCGCACCGCGTGCAGTTCCTCTTCGGTCGGCACCATCTCCGGCCGGAAGCGGCGCAGGTATTCCATCAGCACGAGCGAATGCTTCTGCTCCTCGAAGAACCACACGCTCATGAACGCGGAAAAGTCGCTGTCGTGCTGGTTGTCGCGCAGGAACATCTCCGTCGCGGGCAGCGCCGACCATTCGGTGATCGCGTTCATCTTGATCGTCTTCGCCTGCTCGTCGGTGAGCAGCGAAGCGTCGAACTTGTCCCACGGAATGTCCTTCTCCATGTCCCAGCGGACAGCTTCGAGCGACCTGTAAAGTTCCGGATAAAGCATGGTGTTCATGATGGTCCCACCCCTGTTCTGCGCAATGCGACTTCTCTAAACGTGACTGTTGCCGCAAAGGCGCGCCAAGCGCGCTTTTTGCGGCCAAGACTGTAATTTTACGCGTGAAACCGACCGGCCGGACGCCGATTGCTCGTCCGGCAGCCGGGCGGCCGCGCCGCCGTTGCGGCATGCCGCAGCCACGCTCCGTGCGAACGGAACCGGCTACGCGCTTGCCTGAGTGGGGGCCGGCGCTGGCCGGCTCGCTGACGAGCCCGTCCCCTGCCCCAGGCGGGTTCCCCGTAGGGCCCCGTGCGGATGCCGGATCGGCGGGCTGTTCGATATGGTGTATACGGCGGCGGCCATGATAGCACGCGTGCATGACGGTTCCGAGACGCCTGCCCGGTCGCGCGCCGCCAATCGCGGTGCGGCGATCGGTCGCGGCCGGCCGTCGCGAAAATGCAACCCTGCCCCCCTCCCGGCGCATCAGACCCGTATTTCGCCGGTCGCGAGACCGTCGTCCCGCGGCATGCCGGCAGCCGGCGCGCTGCCGCCGTCCGCCAGCGCGATCCAGCCGGCCAGCGTGTCGCGCTGCGCGCGCCCGTCGCGGTAGCCGAGCTCGATCAGTTCGCGCGTGAACGCCTCCTCGAACAGCAGGTAGCTTGCAAACGACGCGCCGGCCGGCTGGCTGCCGCCGATCGCGCCGAGCAGCCCGCGCATCGTCGCCGGCATCTGCTTCAGGTGTTTCGCGGCGATCAGCTCGATACGCTCGGACGGCGCGATCGCGAGCACGTCGACGTGCCGCCAGCCGCTGTCCACCTCGACCTGGTGCGGCAGGTGCTCGATCATCCGGTTGATGTGCTCGATGCGCTCGATGTCCGAGCCGATCGAGTCGAGGAACACGCTCGCGAGCACCTGCTGGCCGATCTGCGCGAGCGTCGGGTAGCCGCGTACCAGCCCCGTGCCGTTCGCGGCCGGAATCTCGGGCCGCGGGTCGGCCGCACCGACCACGACGATCCGGTGCGCGCCGAAGTGGATCGCCGGCGACAGCGGCGCGATCTGCCGGATCGACCCGTCGCCGAAGTACTCGATCTGCCCGTCGAGCACGAGCGGCACGGCCGGGAACACGAACGGAATCGCCGACGATGCGAGCAGGTGCGACGCCGACAGGTCGACGAGCCGCGCGGTGCGCTGCGCGCGCCGCCACGCCTGGATCGGCTCGGCCGCCTGGTAGAACGTGAGGTGCCGGCCGCTCGAATAGCTGAGCGCCGTGATCGACAGTGCGTGCAGCAGGCGCGCCTCGAGCATCTGCTCGATCCGGTGGAAGCTCAGCTCGCGCTGCAGCAGGTGCGCGAGCGGCGCGTTGTCGAGCAGCCCGCGCGGCGAGCGGCGGGCCGCCCAGCCGAACGTCATCGTCGCGAGCCAGCGCGCACCGGCGGCCGCGATGCCGAGCCAGTCGGTGCGATACACGTAGTCGGCACGCAACGGCTCCCAGAATTCGAGCAGGCGCCGCACGCCATGGGAAAAGTCGTCCGCATGGCTCGCGATCGACGTCGCGTTGATCGCGCCGGCCGACGAGCCGCACACGACCGCGAACGGCAGCGTATGCCGCTGCGGATCGGCCTCGCGCGCGATCTCGGCCAGCGCCTTGAGCACGCCGACCTGATAGGCGGCACGTGCGCCGCCTCCCATCAGAACGAGCGCGAGCCGCATGATCGACCTGCTATCTGCGCCGCGTCACGTCGAACGCTTCGGCGGACGGGTTTCGGGCGACGATGCGGCCGCCGCGCGCGCCGCGGCCGAACCGGTCGCGTCGGCCGCGCCGGTCGCGCCGGTCGATTTGGCACGCTTCGCG
>NZ_QOBB01000417.1:0-3095 GCF_024704855.1 Burkholderia sp. HAN2018
CGCCGCGGCCTCGGGCGTCATCCCGAGCGTGCGGATCGCGCCTTCGATCGCCGGCTGGGCGCCCGGCACGTGTTCGACGGTCAGCATCCGCTGCATCAGGTTGAATTCGAGCGCCGACACTTCGCTCATCCCGCCGAGCTTCTTGCGGATCAGCGTTTCCTCGGTCGGGCAGTCCATCTGCATGATCCGGAACGCGGAGCGCACGTGACCCGACGCGGTC
This sequence comes from Burkholderia sp. HAN2018, assembly GCF_024704855.1. NCBI lineage: Bacteria > Pseudomonadati > Pseudomonadota > Betaproteobacteria > Burkholderiales > Burkholderiaceae > Burkholderia > Burkholderia sp. HAN2018. The sequence continues at coordinate 221 of NZ_QOBB01000417.1, forward strand.
GCCTGCGCGACCGGCAGCGGCGCGAGCGTCAGCGCGGCAGGCGCGCAGCAGTCGCCGGCCGCGTGGTCGTGGTCGTGGTCGTGGTCGTGGTCGTGGTCGTGGTCGTGGTCGTGGTCGTGGTCGTGGTCGGCATGGTCGTGCTTGCCGTGGTCGTGAGAGCACGCGTCGCCGTGTGCATGGCCGTTGCCTTCCGCATGATCGTGGCCATGATCCGAAGGGTCGTGCGCGCCGTGGTCGTGCGTGCACGCCGCGCCGTGCCGATGCGCGTCGCCGTGATCGCCGTGATCATGGTCGTGGCCATGCGCGCGCTCGCCGGCCGCCGGCACCGCGTCGGCAACGGTCGCCGTCTGCGTGTCGCGCAAATCGGCGCAGCACGCATCGGCGCCGCCGGCATGACGGTGTCGTGGGTCGTGGGTACGCTGGGCATCGGTCATGACAACCTCCTCAATGGCTTTCAATGGCTTGACGGAGTAGAGTTAACACCCTGAAGCCACTACAAGGTCAACCCTTGCACGGGAGAAAGACATGAAGATCGGCGAACTGGCCAAGGCGGCCCGCTGCACACCCGAGACGATCCGTTTCTACGAGAAAGAGGGGCTGATGCCGGATGCGGAGCGCACCGACTCGAACTACCGCAACTACACCGACGTGCATGTCGAACGGCTGCGCTTCATCCGCAACTGCCGCGCACTCGACATGGCCCACGACGAAATCCGCGCGCTGCTGCAGCTCACCGACACGCCGGCCGATCCTTGCGATTCGATCAATGCGCTGCTCGACGAACACATCGGCCACGTCGATGCGCGCCTCGCGGAACTCACGCATCTGCGCGACCAGCTCACCGAATTGCGCCGGCAGTGCGTCGGCGAGCATTCGGTCGAGGATTGCGGCATCGTGCACGGTCTCGCGACGATGGAAACCGTCGCACCGGCCGCGAAGCGCTCGCACCTCGGCTGAAACCCTTGTGGAATATGATAGTTTCGTCGAGAATAGTTATATTATTACTAGATATACGATAACTATTCATGTCCACTATCCGTCCGTCCCCGCTCGCGCTGGCCGTCCTCGCGACGCTCACCGAAACGCCGATGCATCCGTACGGGATGCTGCAGCAACTGAAGGCCCGCGGGTACGACGAAGTCGTCAACGTCCGGCAGCGCACGAGCCTCTACCAGACGATCGACCGGCTGCTGCGCGACGGGCTGATCGCCGTTCACGACACCGAGCGCGATGGCGCGTTTCCCGAGCGCACGCTGTATGCGCTGACCGAGGCCGGGCACACGGCCGGGCAGGCGTGGCTGCATGCGCTGCTCGCGGAGCCCGCGCGCGAATTCCCGGCGTTCGGCGCCGGCCTCGCCTTCCTGCCGCTACTCGACGCCGAAGATGCCCGCCACCAGCTCGAGCTTCGGATCGCCCGGCTCGACGCCGAGCGCGAGCGCCTCGAAACGCTGCGCAACGCCGCGCAGGCCGACCAGGTGCCGCGCCTGTTCCTGCTGCAGAACGAACACGCGCTCGTGCTGCTCAATGCCGAGCTCGGATGGGCGCGCAGCGTCGTCGAACACCTGAAGATCGGCGCGCTGCGCTGGGTGGACGGCTGACGAATCACGCAGGCGGGCGCCCGGCGGCGACAGGCAACGCCGCCGTCAAAGCACCTTGCCCGGATTCAGGATGCCGCCCGGATCGAGCGCGGCCTTCAGGCGTCGCATCAGCCCGATTTCCGCGTCGCTGCGCGTGTGCGCGAGATAGGGCCGCTTGAGCACGCCGATGCCGTGCTCGGCCGACACCGAGCCGCCCATGTCCCGCACCACCGCGTACACGCAGTGATCGAGCGCGTCGGCGTCCGCATCGCTCATCCCGGCCAGTGACACGCCGATATGCACGTTGCCGTCGCCGACGTGCCCGAAGAACAGGCACACGGCATCCGGCCATTGCATGCGCAGCGCCGCTTCGCAGCGTTCGGCGAACACGCCGAGTTCGCCGGTCGGCAAACTCACGTCGAAGTTGACCAGATGCGGCAGTGCGTCGATCGCGAGGCCTTCGCGCAGCGTCCACAAGTCCCGCGCCTGCCGCTCCGACGTCGCGAGCACCGCATCCTCCACGAGCCCGGCCTCGATTCCCGCCGCGAGGCCGGTTTCCAGCGCCTGGTGCGCATCGCCGCCCGGTGCGCTCGTCGCGCATTCGATCAGCACCGCGAAGCCGTCGTCGCCGACAAACGGCGCCGAGACGCCCGGCGTGCGGCGCGCGACGTAGTCGTAGAACGCCGGCCACATCGCCTCGAAACTGACGACCTCCGGCAGCGTGCGCACGCGATTCCACAGCGCGATGACCGCGTCGTAGTCGCGCACGCGGCAGAGCGCCGTGGCCGGCGCGGCGAGCAACGGATGCAGCCGCAGCACGGCGCGCGTGACGACGCCGAGCGTCCCCTCGCTGCCGATGAACAGCTGCTTCAGGTCGTAGCCCGCGTTGTTCTTCAGCATCCGGTTCATCGACGACACGACCGTGCCGTCCGCGAGCACGGCCTCGAGCCCGAGCACCTGCTCGCGCATCATCCCGTAGCGGATCGCGCGCGTGCCGCCCGCGTTGGTCGCGAGCATCCCGCCGATCTGGCACGAACCGCGTGCGCCGAGATCGACACCGAAGGTGAAACCCGCCGCTTCCGCGGCTTCCTGCACCGTCTGCAGCGGCGTCCCGGCACGCACGGTCATCGTGCCGGCCGCCGCGTCGAGCGCCTCGACGCCCGCGAAGCGTTCCATCGACAGCACGACCTCGCCGCCGAGCGCGACCGCGCCGCGCGCGAGCCCCGTCAGGCCCCCCTGCGGCACGACCGTCTGGCCGAGCCGCGCGCACAGCGCAAGCGTGCGCGACACGTCGCCGA
>NZ_QOBB01000418.1:0-2994 GCF_024704855.1 Burkholderia sp. HAN2018
GGCAGCCGGGCCGCGCGATCGTGCCCCGTTTCGCCTGCACCCGGCCGCGCCCCGCGCCTGCCGGCGCCGCGCCTCGGCCCGCGTGTCGGTCTGCTTGCCAGCCCCATTTCCGCTCCGTAAACTCGCGCCAGATTCCAGACCGGCGCATCCTCCGCAGCCGGCGACCGACCGACAGGAGCCCTTTTCCCCATGTCCGATTCCTACTTCCCGCGCTGGCGGGTGCAATCGACCGGCGCGGCATCGCGCGTGGTCGGCCCCGACGAGCGCCTGCCGTGGCCGCAGATGGTCGCGATGGGCGTGCAGCACGTCGTCGCGATGTTCGGCTCGACCGTGCTCGCGCCGCTGCTGATGGGCTTCGACCCGAACCTGTGCATCTTCATGTCGGGCATCGGCACGCTGCTGTTCTTCGTGCTGGTCGGCGGCCGCGTGCCGAGCTACCTCGGCTCGAGCTTCGCGTTCATCGGCCTCGTGATCGCGGTGACCGGTTACGGCGGCAGCGGCCCGAACCCGAACATCCCGGTCGCGCTCGGCGGGATCGTCGCGTGCGGCGTCGTGTACGTCGCGCTCGGCGCGCTGGTGCAGGCGATCGGCACGCGCTGGATCGAGACGCTGATGCCGCCGGTCGTGACCGGCGCGGTGGTCGCGGTGATCGGGCTCAACCTCGCGCCGATCGCGGTCAAGGGCGTGTCCGCATCGACCTTCGAATCGGTGATGGCGCTCGTCACGGTGCTGTGCGTCGGCGGCGTCGCCGTGTTCTCGCGCGGCATGGTGCAGCGCCTGCTGATCCTCGTCGGGCTCGTGATCGCCTACGCGATCTATGCGGTCGCGACCAACGGGATGGGGCTCGGCAAGCCGATCGATTTCTCGATCGTCGGGCACGCGGCCTGGTTCGGGGTGCCGAGCTTCCGCGCGCCGGTGTTCGATCCGCACGCGATGCTGATGCTCGCGCCGATCGCGGTGATCCTGGTCGCGGAGAACCTCGGCCACATCAAGGCCGTCAGCGCGATGACGGGCACCAGCCTCGATCGCTACGTGGGCCGCGCGTTCATCGGCGACGGGCTCGCGACGATCGTGTCGGGCAGCGTCGGCGGCACGGGCGTGACGACCTACGCGGAGAACATCGGCGTGATGGCCGTCACGCGGATCTACTCGACGCTCGTGTTCGCGGTCGCCGCGCTGATCGCGATCGTGCTCGGCTTCTCGCCGAAGTTCGGCGCGGTGATCCAGACGATTCCGGGCCCCGTGCTCGGCGGCGTGTCGATCGTCGTGTTCGGGCTGATCGCGGTGACGGGCGCGCGGATCTGGGTCGTCAACAAGGTCGACTTCTCCGACAACCGCAACCTGATCGTCGCGGCCGTCACGCTCGTGCTCGGCGCCGGCGACTTTTCGCTGAAGATCGGCGGCTTCGGGCTCGGCGGGATCGGCACCGCGACGTTCGGCGCGATCATCCTGTACGCGATCCTGCGCAAGGAAAAGGAACCGGGCCCGGTGGTCTGACCGGGAGCGGGCGGCGCGATGCCGCCCGCCGGCGCGGCCTCACGCGCCGGTATTCGACTGCGCCTGCAGCCACGCGCAGAACTGCGCGACGAGCGGATCGTCGGCCGGCGCGCGCGGCGCGATCCACCAGTAGCTGCGCGTCGCGATGCGCGGCCCCGCCAGCGGCATCACGAGCCGGCCGCTCGCGAGCTCGTCGTCGATCAGCGGCAACGGGCCGAGCGCGACGCCGAGCCCGTCGACGGCCGCCTGCAGCGCCAGGTAGAAGTGGTCGAACGACTGCCGCTTGCGCCCCTTCATCGTCACGCCGGCCGCCGCGAACCAGTCGCGCCAGCCTTCCGGCCGCGTATCCGAATGCAGCAGCACGTGGCGCGCGAGATCGTCCGCGCGCGCGATCGGCGCGCGTTTGAGCAGCGCGGGGCTGCAGACCGGAATCACGCTTTCGTCGAGGAAGTGGCCGCTCGTGCAGTTCGACCAGTGGCCGGGGCCGCGGCGGATCGCGACGTCGAATCCGTCGAGCGCGTCGAGCGGCGCGTTCGACGTCGACAGCTTCAGCTCGACGTTCGGCACGTCGCGCTGGAACCGCGACAGGCGCGGCAATAGCCATTTCATCGCGAAGGTCGGCAGCGCGTTGATGCGCAGCACGCGCGCCGCGCCGGTGTTGCGCAGCTGCTCGGTCGCGTGCGCGATGCTGTCGAACGCCGCGCGCACGGTGTCCAGGTAGCGGCGGCCTTCGTCGGTGAGCTTCACGCGCTTGCCGTAGCGGTGGAACACCGGCTTGCCGAGCCATGCCTCGAACCCGGCGATCTGGCGGCTGATGGCACCGTGAGTCACATGCAGCTCGTCGCCGGCGGCGCTGAAGCTTTCATGTCGTGCCGCGGCTTCAAAGGCCCGAAGCGCGGAAAAGGGCGGGAGATCGCGTGCCATGCTTGTGATTCTAGATCACAAGGGCGCGCCGATAAAATCGTTTTGCAGGCCTGCCGAACGGCGGTAACCTCGGTTCACCGTTTGATGAGGAGCCCCATGCAATCCGCCTTTCCGCCCGCCGCCCCGCCGCCGGCCGCGTCCCCCCGCCGCATCGGCCTCGCCGAGTTGTTCACCGGCTTCCTGTCGCTTGGCCTCATGTCGTTCGGCGGCGCGCTGCCGTTCGCGCGGCGCACCATCGTCGACGAGCGCAAGTGGCTTTCCGCCGACGAATTCACGGACCTGCTCGGGCTGTGCCAGTTCCTGCCGGGCGGCAACGTGATCAACCTGTCGGTGGCCGTCGGCATGCGCTTTCGCGGCGTGGCCGGCGCGTTCGCCGCCATTCTCGGGCTGATCGCGGGCCCGACGCTCGTCGTCGTCGCGCTCGGCGTGCTGTATGCGAAGACGCAGAACGATCCGCGCGTGCAGCACCTGTTCGCGGGGCTCGCCGCCGCGGCGGCCGGGCTGCTCGTCGCGATGGCCGTGAAGGTCGCGAAGCCGCTGCGGCACGCGCGCGCGGCGGCCGGCATCGCGGCG
>NZ_QOBB01000419.1:0-3060 GCF_024704855.1 Burkholderia sp. HAN2018
CGGCGCGCACGGGCATCGCTGCCCGCCGGCGGCGCGCCGCGCGACGACGCGCGCACCGGCATGGTTCGCGCATCATGCCACGCCAACCCGACATTTGCCTTGTGCCGCCGCGACCGTTGCCATTGCCGTCGCGGCACTCTTCTCGTACGAGTCGCCCAGAATCGGGAGCAAAAATCGGATTGATCTGATCGACCTGCTCTCGCCACCTGACCACAATGTCACGATTTGCGACGACATTTCCGCGCCGCGGCCGGCAAGGTTGCCCGTGTCGCACAGCGTACCGCCCTCATGACCCCATCGCCCCTCGTCCCCGTCGAAGGCCCACTCGCCCGCCCTCGCGTCACGCCGCTCGATATCGCTCCGTCGTTCGGCCGCGAATGGACCTTTCGCGGCGCGCCCGGTGCACGGCCCGACAGGCACTGTCTCGCCACGCTGACGACATCCTGCATCGACGTAGACCGGCCGCACAGCGCATGCCGCTGGCAGCCGCGGTCCGTGGCGTTATCGATGCCGGTTTCGGCTGGCGCGCCGGTCGTGCCGGCTGGCGTTGCCGGCGCGCGCATCCGCCGCTCTCACGACCGGCGTGCGCAGTATGCGATCTGCTGGAGCATCGGCGCGCTCGGCATCATCGGCTGGCTGATCGCCGCATATGAACCGCCCGCGGGCTTCGGGCCCACATACGCGATTCAAGCGGCCGGCAGCGTGCCGGATCACGCTACGTCGTGGTCCGGCACCGTGCAGGTCGCGACGGTCCAGCCGGGTGCGTCGACGAGCACGCCACCGCAGCGCACGATGGCCGCGCCTGTCGCGACAACGGCCGAAGCGCCGCAGGCCATGCACCACGTCGCGCGTCGTCCGGCACCGCTTCGTCCCGACGCAACGTCCAACGTGCCGCCCACGGCCGTTGCATCGTCACTCCGTTCGAACGACAAACGCGGCGCGACGGCAGCACCGGCCAAGCCCGCGACCGCGTCGCGGCTGGCCGCGCGCCCACCGGTCCGGAGCAGCACGGTTGCCCCACGCGCACATGATCAGTTCGCCCCCGCGTCGCCCGCAATCGCCGAACCACGCGACACGCTCGACGATCCGCTCACGCTGATCGCAATGGCAAGCGCGCTGCGCGCTACCCAACCCGAGCGCCCATCGCACACGCCCGCCGCCGGTTTCGACTGGACGGCACAACTGTCCCACCGCCGCCTGACCGATACGCCGGACGCGTTCGCGCGCTGACGGCCGCACCATGAAAAAACCCGGCGAAGCACGCTTCGCCGGGTTTTGCCTGTCTCTCTCCGTCCGTCTGACGAATCGTTACTTGTGTGCCGGCAGCCCCGTCTCGGTCTGCTTCTCGAGTTGCCGCACCTGCTCCTGCAGATCACGCAACTGCATCTGCGCGGCCCGCTTCTCGACCTGCAGCGCCTGTGCCTGCTCCTGCGCCGAACGCTGCCGTTGCGCGACTTCGGCCTGCTGGCTACGCGCAACGCTCAGGTCGGCCTGCAACTGCTGCGCACGGTTCGCCTGCAGCGCGATCACGCGCTCGAGAAACGCTTTCTGCGCCTCCAGCTCGGTACGACGGATCTCGATATCGGCGAGTTGTACGGTCTGCTGAACGAAGTTCGCGTACACCATCTCCGCGCGGCTCTTCTCCTGCGACCGGATCACACGCCACAGGTGCTTGTCCTGGAACAGCGCGACGTAGTACGTCATCTCGCGCGGATCGAACATCAGGCTCGCACCGTAGCTGCCGTTGTACGTCGTGCGCATTTCGGCGATCCGGCCATCGTGCAGCATCTGCGTCAGCTCGGCGACGTTGCCTTGCGCGGATGCATCCGTCGCCACCGTGGCGGACGCCGCCGCGTCGCCGCGCAGGCTCGTGACCGCCGGGCGCGTACCGGCGGCCGGCGCGGTCGCGTCGGCGGACCAGGCCGTGCCTGCTTGCGTGCAGGCAGCCAGCGCAACGATCCACGTTGCGCATCGTGCAGGGGAAAAATTTCGGAAAACCAACGTCGGACTCCGGCGAACGAATCGGAACTCGCGATTATCGTTCAAAACGAAATGGCCGCATCTCGAATTTATCGGGATGCGGCCGGCCTTCGTACGACGCGAAGAAAGTGGCTGGCTACAGGCGGGTTTCGCGCGCCGCGCGCAGGAACGCATCGAGCAGCGGCGTGCAGTCGAGCAGTTCCGAGCCGCCGGCGCGATGGAACTCGGGGTGCCACTGCACGCCGACGACGAACGGCGAACGCCGATGACGAATGCCTTCGATGATCCCGTCGCCCGCTGACACGGCCTCGATGTTCAGATCGCGGCCGAGATCGCGGATCGCCTGATGGTGAATCGAGTTGACGATCGCCTCGCTGCGCCCGGGAAACATGCTCGCGAGCGTCGACGAATCGGGAAAGCGGATCGCGTGTCGATGCTGGTCGTAATGCTCGCTCACGTGCGCATTCGCGGTCGGCACGTCGGTGGCGATGTCCTGGTACAGCGAGCCGCCGAACGCGACGTTGATCAGCTGGCAGCCACGGCACACGCCGAGGACGGGTTTGCCGGATTCGACGAACTCGTGCAGCAGCTCGAGTTCGTACATGTCGCGCACGCGATCGCCCGGCCATTCGGGACGGGCGTCGGACGCGGCGTAGGTTTGCGGCGACACGTCGGCGCCGCCCTGCAGCAGCAGCCCGTCGAGATGCTTCGCGTAGTCGCGCAGGCGGATGTTGCTCGGGTGAATCATGCCCTGGTGGCCGACGGTCGGAATCATGAACACGAGCACGTCGCGCGACATCACCCAGTGCGCGATCGATTCCTCGAGATACTGCAGCGTCTTGCCCCGCAGCCCCTTCGCACCCGGTTCCGGATGGAAGATCCGCGCCGACACGCCGATGCGCAGCGTGCGCTGCGTGATGCGCTGGCCGGCGCGGTCGAACAGCCGGCGCGCGCGCGCGGCCACGATCCGGCCGAACACCGACCACGGCGTGTCGCTCTGCTTCAGGTAGGCCGGCGGCGCATTCTGCGCGCTCGCCGGCGGCGGGCGCGGCGTGTCGAAGTCGGGCTGCGCGCCGAACC
>NZ_QOBB01000420.1:0-2996 GCF_024704855.1 Burkholderia sp. HAN2018
TGCCCGCGCCGTCGCCGGCGACGTAGAGGCCGCGCACCGACGTACGGCCGGCCGCGTCGCGCTCGGGCAGCCATGCGCGGTTGAGCGGGTCGAACCCGAACCGGCAGCCGGCGAGATCGGCGAGCTGCGTTTCGGAGCGCAGGCCGAAGCCGAGACCGAGCGCGTCGCAGTCGAGCAGGCGCGGCGGTGCGCCGTCACCGGCGGCGCGCCATGCGATTCCCGTTACGTGCGGGTCGCCGAGCACGTGCTCGAGCGTGACGCCCGTTTCGATCGCGACGCCGTGCGCGCGCAGCCAGCCGATGTAATAGAGCCCCTTCGCGAAGGTCGACGGCATGCGCAGCAGCGCGGGCGCGGCAGCGGCCTGGCGGCGCAGCGGGCTCGTGTCGAGCACGGCCGCGACCTGCGCGCCGGCCTTCGCATACTGGTAAGCGACGAGGTAAAGCAGCGGGCCCGTGCCCGCGAACACGATGCGCCGGCCGATCGCGCAGCCCTGCGCCTTCAGCGCCACTTGCGCGCCGCCGAGCGTGTAGACGCCCGCGAGCGTCCAGCCCGGCACGGGCAACAGGCGGTCGGTCGCGCCGCTCGCAATGATCAGGTGCGAGTAGGGCACCGTCACTTCGCGGCCATCCTGCAGCGTGTCGACGCGGCCCGCACCGCATGACCAGGCAAGCGTATTCGGCCGGTAGTCGACATGCGGCAGCAGCGCGGCCATCGTCCGGTGCACGGCGTCGGCCTTCGCGGCCTCGAAGCCGTACAGCGTGCGCTTGCCGCGCGCGAAGGCGCCGTCGGCCGGCGGCTGCCGGTAGATCTGTCCGCCCCAGCGCGCGTTCTCGTCGATCACGACCGGGCGCAGCCCCGCGTCGACCAGCGCTTCGGCCGCACGTACGCCGGCCGGCCCCGCGCCGACGATCACCGGTTGCAGTGCGGCGATCACGATGCGTCTCCGGTCGCGGCCGGCCGGGCGGACGTGAGAATCCGCATGCCTTCGGCGATCGGCGTCGAGCATGCGCGCACGCGCGCACCGGTTTCGGTGCGCACCCAGCAGTCCTGGCACGCGCCGATCAGGCAGAAGCCCGCGCGCGGCTGGCCGCTGAATTCGCTCACGCGCACGCGGCGCTGCGCAACGAGGATCGCGGTGAGCACGGTGTCGCCGGTGAGCGCGAGCGCGGGGCGGCCGTCCAGCGTGAACGCGACGGCGGCACGTTCGCGTTCGGCGACGCGCACGAACTGCGCGCCGTCGTCCGGGATGCCGGTGGAACGGGAAACGGAAGTCGTCATCAGTGTTGGCCGATCAGGATGCGGTTCAGGCCGTACACGCGATCGAGCAGCAGCATCGCGCCGGCGGTGATGAAGATGACGAGCGCCGACACCGACGCCATCATCGGGTCGATCGACTCGGTCGCATACATGTACATGCGCACCGGCAGCGTGACCGTCTGCGGCGACGTGACGAAGATCGACATCGTCAGTTCGTCGAAGCTGTTGATGAACGCGAGCAGCCAGCCGCCGGTGATGCCGGGCACGATCATCGGCAGCGTGATGCGGCGGAAGGTCGTCCACGGGTCCGCGCCGAGCGAGCACGCGGCTTGCTCGATGCTGCGGTCGAGGCCCGCGACGGATGCGAGCACGAGCCGCATCACGAACGGCGTGATGACGACCATGTGTGCGAGCACGAGCCATGCGAACGAGCCGGTCGCGCCGATCAGCGCGAAGAAGCGCAGCAGCGCGATGCCGAGCACGAGGCCGGGAATCACGAGCGGCGACAGCAGCAGCCCGTTCAGGAACGCGCGGCCGGGAAACGTCGCGCGGCCGATGGCGAGGCCCGCCGGCAGTGCGATCGCGAGCGACAGCGTCGCCGACGCGAACGCGAGCTTCACGCTGTTGAAGAACGCGGTGACGAAGTCGGGATAGTCAAGGATCGCGCGGAACCAGCGCAGCGACAACCCGTGTGTCGGCAGTGTCAGCGTTTCGTCGGGCGTGAACGCGACGAGCACGACGATCACGAGCGGCGCGAGCACGAACAGGATCACGAGCGTGTGGAAGGCGAGGGCAAAGGGGCCGTTCTTTCTCATCGCGATGCGCCTCCGAGGCTGCGCGCGTAGCGGCGTTCGAGCACGCGGTAGTAAGTGAGCATCACGACGAGGTTCGCGATCAGCAGCAGCACGGCGATCGTCGCGCCGAGCGGCCAGTTCAGCGAGCCGAGGAATTCGTCGTAGACGGCCGTGGCCGCGACCTTCAGCCGGCGTCCGCCGAGCAGGCCCGGAATCGCGAACGCGCTCGCCGACAGCCCGAACACCATCAGGCTGCCCGACAGCACGCCCGGCATCAGCTGCGGCAGCACGATGCGGCGCAGCGTCGTGAACGGCGATGCGCCGAGCGACAGCGCCGCATGCTCGGTCTGCGGATCGAGCCGCTGCAGCGCGGTCCACACCGGGATCACCATGAACGGCAGCATCACGTGCACCAGCGCGATCACGATCGCGAAGGTCGTGTATTCGAGCTTGTACGGCCCGAGGCCGACGAGCCCGAGCGCCTGGTTCACGAGCCCGCTCGTGTTCAGCAACATGCTCCAGCCGAACGCGCGCACGACGACCGACACCAGCAGCGGCGCGAGGATCGCGAGCAGGAACAGCGAGCGCCACGGGTCGCGCATTTTCGACAGCACGTACGCCTCCGGCGTGCCGATCGCGACGCAGATCGCGGTGGTCAGCGCGGCGATGCCGAACGTGCGCGCGAAGATCGTGTGGAAGTACGACGAGCCGAGCACTTCCGCGTAGTTGCCGAACTGGAACGCGGCGATCGGGCCGGTGGCCGGATCGAAGCGGTAGAACGTCAGCATGAACGTCATCGCGAGCGGCACGAGCACGAGCGCGGCAAACAGCGCGAACGCGGGCGCGCACATCAGCCACAGCGGCGCATGCGCGCGCCACGTCGCGCGCATCGTGTGCGCGGCGGCGGCGCGTGCCGGTGCGGCGTCGGCGGAAACCGCGACCGGG
>NZ_QOBB01000421.1:0-2992 GCF_024704855.1 Burkholderia sp. HAN2018
GGCGGCCGGGGCGCCCGGCAGGCCGAGCGCGCCCAGCACCGCGGACTCCAGCGTCGCGCCTCCCGGGCAGCCGGCCAGGTCGATCCGGACCATCTCGATGCCGCGCACGGCCGACCACGCGGCGGCGACCTCCAGCGCAAGATGCGTCTTGCCGACGCCACCGGGGCCGACCAGCGTGACGAATGCCTCGCGTTCGAGCAGCGCGTGCAGCTCGGCCGCTTCCGGCTCGCGGCCGATCAGCGGACACTTGCGCGGTGCGGCACCCGTGCGGACGCCGCGCACCGGCTCGAGCGCGTCCGGCAGGCGGCCGGCATGGGCTGCATGGGTGGCATCGACCGGCGGCGCGAGCCGGTAGCCGCGGCCCGACTCGGTCCGGATCCAGCCGTGCTTGCCACCGAACAGCTTGCGCAGCGTCGAGATGTGCACCTGGATGTTGTTCTCGACGACGATCGTGTCCGGCCACACGGCCTCCATGATCTCGTCCTTCGACACGAGCTTGCCGGCCGCCTTCACCAGCAGCTCGAGAATCTCGAATGCCCGGGCACCGATATACCGGGGCTGCCCGTCGACGCAGACTTCGCGGCACTCAAGGGAAACCGTCACCCGCCCGAACGTATACATGATCCGCACCCGCCTTATGCTGCTCCGCATCGTGCGCCGCCCAGCGAGGCGACACCCCCTGTTCCGCCCGTCCGGTCGCATCGATGCGGGCCGGCAGGCATGACCCTATCGTATGGGGTGGCGCGCGTGTCGGCCATTATCTATTGGTTTAGTGGGACGCTACCCGCGCGCCGGCAACCCCGGGAGGGGGTACTGCAGATTTCCGCGGGCTGTCGGACAATGCCCGGGCATGCCGCGCGTGCGATCGTGCCCGGCCGCTGCCTGCCGACATGCCGTTGCGTCCCGTTCCATCCAGCCTGCCCTCATCGTGAACCAACCCTTGCGTAAGCCCGACGACACGAACCGAATGGATGCCGACTGGCTGGCACGCGCCCGCCTGTCGAACGCAGTCCGTGCAGACGACGTGCTGTGCTTCGACCTGACCGACACCGGGACCGGACGCGTGTGGTCCGCGTGCCGGACCGGCTGGGAATCCGACGGGCGCTGCCGGCAATTCGAGCGCGAGTACGCATTGAACGGCGTGCTGGATCCGGCATGGGCGCTGCTGCCGGCCGCGCTGATCCGCGCGGCGGACGGCCCGGTGCTCGTCTTTCCGCGTGTCGACGGGCGCGCGTTCGACACGCTCGCCGACGCGCAGCTGCCGCTCGACGCGTTTCTCGACACGGCGATCCACGCGGTGCGCACGCTCGGCGCGCTGCATCGGCTCGGCTGGCTGCACGGCGACCTGCAACCGGCCAGTTTCGTCGCCCTGCCCGACGGCACGGTCATGCTGCGTGCGTTCGCGCATGCGCGAAATCGTCGGACGGAACACGCCGCGGCGGAGCCGCTGCGCGCGGAATTCGCCGCGTATGCGGCCCCCGAAGTCTCCGAGGGTGCGGACATCGACGAACGCTCCGACCTGTATGCGCTCGGCATCACGCTGTTCCGCCTGCTGACGGGCGCACTCCCGTACAAGGCGGCGTCGACGTCCGAATGGGTGCACGCGCACGTCGCGATGCAGCCGTCGCCCGCCACGGGGCTGCGCAACGACCTGCCCGCGATCCTGAGCGACCTGCTGCTGAAGCTGATCGCAAAGGAGCCGGCCGAGCGCTACCCGTCCTGCGACGCGGTACAGCACGATCTCGAACGCATCCGGCGCGACTGGCTGGCAGCCGGCCGGGTCGAGCCGTTCGCGCTCGGCGGCAGCGATCCGCTCGCCGGTTTGCGCACGCCCGACCGGCTGGTCGGCCGGGACGCCGAATCCCGCCGGCTCGCGGCCGCGCTGGCCGCGGTCCTGCAGACCGGCGAGGCGGCCATCGTCCTGGTGGACGGGCCGCCCGGCGTCGGCAAGACCGCGCTGACCGAGGACTTCATGCGCGCGTCGCGCGCGACATCGCGTACGGCCTGGTGCACGTCGGCGAAGGTCGACCAGTTCCAGCCGGCCCGGCCCTACGCGCCGGTGCTGGCGGCGCTGCGCGCGCTGTTCGGCAGCGCGCTCGCCCGGCGCGACGACGAAATCGCCGCGATCGTCGCACGGCTGCGCGCGTGCATCGGCGCCCAGGCCAGCCTGCTGTCCCGCATCTTTCCGGAGATCGCGTGGCTGCTCGATGTCGAGCCCGTCGCGTTCGGCCATACCGACGCGATCCCGGAGTTTCATCTGTGCCGGATCGTCGTGAACGCGTTCCGCGCCTTCGCGACACCGGCCGAGCCGCTGGTGATGACGCTCGACGACGTCCAGTGGGCCGACGACGCGACGCTCGCGTTCCTCGCGTCGGTCGCGCTCGATCCGCCGCCCCACGTCTGCATCGTCGCCGGTTATCGCAGCGGGTCGCAGCACGATCACCCGCCGGCGTTCCGCCGCTTCCTGCAGCAGCTCGCCCCCGCGCGCGTGTCGGCGCTGACGCTGGCGCCGCTCGACGCGCCCGGCGTCACGCACATGCTGGCCGGCCTGCTCGGAGAAGCGCCGGACCGGCTGTCCGCGCTCGGCGACATCGTGACGCGCCGGACCGGCGGCAACCCGTTCTACGTACAGCAGTTCGTGCGCACGCTGATCGACGAGCAACTGCTCGCCTACGACCCGGTGCGGCGGACATGGCAGTGGCAGCCGGCCGACCTCGACGCGCACCACCTCGCCGAGAATGTCGTGAGCCTGCTTGCCGTCCGTATCCAGCGGCTGCCGCATGAATCCAGAACGCTGCTGTCGCTGCTGGCCTGCATCGGCACCGATGCCGACGTCGCGCTGTTGTGTGCCGCCGCCGGCAAGACGCGCGCCGAACTCGCGTTCTGGATGGACCCCGTGCGCCAGGCCGGCCTCGCGTCGCACGCCGATGATCGCTGGCGTTGCGTGCACGACCGCGTCATCGAGTCCGTTCACGCGCTCGCCGGGCGGGCG
>NZ_QOBB01000422.1:0-2976 GCF_024704855.1 Burkholderia sp. HAN2018
CCGCCCTCCCGCCGCGCGCCGTCGAACGCCGGCGCCAGCCCCAGGTGATCGAGCAGCCGCGCGAATTCGCCGAGCCGCTGCCGCATGTACGCGGGCACGTCGACCGCCGCGTAGTCGTGGAAGCCCGCGCCCGTGCGCACGCCGTCGCGCCCGGCTTCCATGTTGCGCACGACGCTCGCGGCCGGCGCGAAGCGCGGGCCGATCTCGCCGGCCAGGTACCGCGACGCGTAGTACAGGATGTCGCAGCCGCCCCAGTCGATGAATTCGAGCAGCCCGAGCACCGCGAAGCGCGGGCCGAAACCGGTGCGGATCGCCGTGTCGATGTCCGCCGCGCTCGCGACGCCCTCCTCGACCATCCGCGCGGCTTCGTTCATCGCGAGCGCCTGGATGCGCGGCACGATATAACCGGGCGCCGGCCCGCAGATCACCGGCTTCTTGCCGACACGTTCGAGCAACGCGGCAAGCGACTCGACGACGGCCGGATCGGTCGCATCGCTGCGGCTGATCTCGACGAGCGGCATCAGCAGCGCGGGATTCAGCCAGTGCGCGTTCAGCATCCGCGCCGGATGCGCGACGTGGCGCTGCAGCTCGGTGACGACGAACGTCGACGTCGTCGACGCGATCGTTGCATGTGCACCGACATGCGCGCCGAGCCAGCGCAGCGCGTCGGCCTTCGCATCGAGCACTTCGGGCAACGCCTCGAACACGATGCCGGCCTGTCGCACCGCATCGGCCGCACCGTCCCGGGCGACGAGCGCGATGCGCGCGACCACGGTTTCGGCCTGTGCGGCGTCGATGCGGCCGAGCGCGACCTGCGCGTGCAGCGGCCTCTCGATCTCGTCGCGCGTGCGTGCCTCGAAGGCGCGCCATCCGGCCGCGTCGCGCGGCTTGAAGTCGACCAGCGTCACGTCGAGCCCCGCGAACGCGAACACGAGCGCGATCCCCTGCCCCATGCGCCCCGCGCCGAGCACGTGGACGCGCGTCACATCGGCGCCCGCCTTCATGCCGCGTACCCCGCGTCGAGCAGCGCGCGCATCGCGTCCTTCGACAGCGCGGCGAGCCCGAGCCGCTCCAGCGTGCGGCCTTCCGCATACAGGTCGCGCACCGCGACCGCGCTCGCAATGCTCAGCAGCCCCTGCGCGACAGGCGTCGGCACACCGGCCCGGCGCCCGCACGACACGATGAACGACAGCCCGAGCCGGGTGTCTTCGAGCATGTAGCGATGCGTGCGCAGATCGATCTTCTCGCGCCAGTCGCCGCTATCGGTCAGCTTGCCGTGCGCGCCGCGCCCGTACATCCATTCGTCGCCGTCGGTCGCGTAGTGATCGGCGAGCGGGAAATGCGGCGCCGGGTAACCGAGCGCTTCGCGCACCGCGATGCGTTCGGCGTCGAGCGCGTTCGTCACGCGGCGGATCGACGGCTGCGTGCCTTCGTTGTGGATGTCCCATGCGTAGAAGTGTTCGAGCGGCCCGGCGTTCATCAGGATCAGCGGCGGATGGATCACGGGGCCCGCGTTCATCAACGCGCCGGACAACGCGTCCTCGACCGGTTCGACCGACGGATAACCCGCGCGCAGCACGTCGAACGCCCAGCCGGCCGCATTCGCCGGAAATACGCCGGTCGGCAGCCGCGTCGCGTACGCGCTGATCACGACGTCGTTGTCGCCGTGCCTGCGCACGAGATACGGCAGCGTGCCCGTCTCGGCGAAGGCGACGCGCGAACGGTTGCCTGCATCGGCCGCCGCCCGCGCGAACACGATGCTGCCGAACGTGCCGGGCGGCAGGAACACGACCTGGCCGTCCTCCAGCAGCGGCGCGACCTGCGCGGCGAGCGCGTCGTGCGAGGTGGCCGGCAGCGGCACCACGACGAGCCGCGCGCCGCGCAGCGCGGCCGCGAGATCGTCGGTCAGGCGGATCGCGCCGGGCGCGTCGCCGAGCGGCACCCTCCGTTTGCCGCGATAGTCGGTCACGTTCAGCACGCCAAGCTCGCGCAGCCGCGCGTGCGGCTCGCGGTCGCGCCGCCACCACGTCACGTCGTGGCCCTTCTCGAACAGGTCGATGGCCGCCGCATGGCAGCCGTGGCCGCCGCCCAGAACACATACCTTCATCGTCTTCTCCCGGTGAATGAGTGCTTCCGAGACTACGCGTCCGCCCCTGCCGCGTCGCTTCAAAACGCGCAACGGCACGCCCGTTCGCGCAACGCAATCGGGGCGGCACGCACGAAACCGCGCCCCTGCATCCGATACGAGGTCCGTGAATGGATATCGCCCTTTCCCGCCATGCGCCGAACCGGCTCGGCACGCTGCACGCCCCCGACGAAGTCGAACGCGCGGTCGCGCACCGGCTCGGGCCGCACCGGATGGCCGCGCGCGGCCGCGATCCGTTTCATGCGGAGCTGTACGAAGTGCCGCTGCATCACGGCGCGCTGCTCGAACTCTGCTACGGCCGCGAAACGCGCATCGATTTCGGCGACGATGCCGGTCACTTCCTGTTCAGGCTGACGCTCGCCGGCGCCTGCGAACTGCAGGCCGGCAGCGTCGTCGCGCGCGCCGGCCCGGGCGAGCTGACCGTATCGTCGCCCGCGCTCGCCAGCCGCCTGAGCACGAGCCCCGATTGCCGCAACCTCGTGCTGCGGCTCGAACGCGGCGCGCTCGAACGCAAGCTGCAGCACATGCTGCGGGCAACGCTCACGCGGCCGTTGCAGTTCGATCTCGCGGCCGGCGGCACCGGCACGGGCGCCGCGCTCGTGCTGCCGACCTTCGAATACCTGTGCAAGCTCGGCGCACAACCGCGCATCGGCACGGCCTCGCCCCTCTTCGGCGCCGATCTCACCGCGTGGCTGATGTCGCTGCTGCTCACGCACCTGCCGCACTCGTACAGCGACGCGCTCGCGCGCGGCACGCCGCCGTTGCCGGCGCACGTGCGCCGCGCGTGCGATCACGTCGACGCGCACCTCGGCGAGCCGCTTGCGCTCGCC
>NZ_QOBB01000423.1:0-2964 GCF_024704855.1 Burkholderia sp. HAN2018
GACGCAGGCCCCGATCCGCGAGCCTTCGGCGCGGCGCTCGTGGCCGTGTTCGCCGTTGCCGCGCTCGCGACCGTGGCGCAGCATGCGTCGATGGCCGCGATGGGCCGCGAACCGATGGCCGGCGGCTGGATGGCTTCGGCCGCATGGCTGCAGCCGTGCGGCCGGGGCGCCGGACGCGCATTCGGGGCGTTCGCCGGAATGTGGGGCGCGATGACGGTGACGATGATGATGCCGGTGCTGGCGCCGATGCTCTGGCGATACCGGCAGCGCATCGGCCCGATGGCGACGGCGCGTTCCGCCTGGCTCGTCGTCGTGGCGGGCGCCGGGTACTTCGCGGTGTGGATGGCGCTCGGGGCGCTCGTGTTTCCGGCTGGCGCCGCGCTGACGGCCGCCGCCGCACGGCTGCCGGCGCTTGCCCGCGCGCTGCCGTTTGCGGCCGGCGCGGTCGTGTCGGTTGCGGGCATGCTGCAATTTTCCGCGTGGAAGGCCCGGCGGCTGGCGTGCTGCCGGCATGCGGCAGGCGACGTACACCGGTCGTCGGCAGTTGCCGGTGCGGCATGGTGGCACGGCGTGCGGGGCGCCATGCACTGCGGCGCCTGTTGCGGGAACCTGATGGCGATCGCGCTGGCGGCCGGCATGATGGACCTGCGCGTGATGGCCGCCGTGACGGTCGCGCTCACCGCCGAGCGCCTCGCGCCGCCCGGCGGGCGTGTCGAGCGGATCGCCGGTTGCATGGCGGTCGGCGGCGGCATCGCGATGATCGCGCGCGCGGCCGGGCTGCTATAACTCAAGGGAGGCAGGCCGATTCGACACGTTGCCGGGCCTTGCTTCGCCGTGGCTGCTTCGGCTGCGTGGCCCGTTTGCAACAGGCCGATGGGCCATATTGCCGCCCGTTGCGCGAATGGCTCGATGCGGCGGTGAAACGAAAGACGATCGAAAACGAACCGAACGGCGAACCGAACGATTCGGCCCCCGAACGGCCGAAACCGGCTAAGCCGTTGTTCGTGTTGTGAAAATTCACGGCGCTTCGCGTATAATTCGCTTTTGCGCCCATAGGATTTGCCATGCGTCTGATCCAAAAAGCACTCACTTTCGATGACGTGCTCCTCGTTCCCGCCTTCTCCGACGTTCTCCCGCGCGACACCAGCCTCAAGACCAAGCTGACCCGCAACATCTCCCTGAACATGCCGCTCGTGTCCGCCGCGATGGACACGGTCACCGAAGGTCGCCTCGCGATCGCGATGGCCCAGCAGGGTGGCGTCGGTATCGTCCACAAGAACCTCACGCCGGCCGAGCAGGCCCGCGAAGTCGCGAAGGTCAAGCGTTTCGAATCGGGCGTCGTCCGCGATCCGATCACGGTGCCGCCGCAAATGAAGGTGCGCGACGTGATCGCGCTGTCGCGCCAGCATGGCATCTCGGGCTTCCCGGTCGTCGAAGGCCCGCAGCTCGTCGGCATCGTCACGAACCGCGACCTGCGTTTCGAAACGCGCCTCGATGAGCCGGTCAAGTCGATCATGACGCCGCGCGAGCGCCTCGTCACGGTCAAGGAAGGCACGCCGCTCGCCGAAGCGAAGGCGCTGATGCACAGCCACCGCCTCGAGCGCGTGCTGGTCGTCAACGACGCGTTCGAACTGCGCGGCCTGATGACCGTCAAGGACATCACGAAGCAGACCGAGCACCCGGATGCGTGCAAGGACGAACACGGCAAGCTGCGCGCAGGCGCGGCGGTCGGCGTCGGCCCGGACAACGAAGAGCGCGTCGAGCTGCTGGTGCAGGCCGGCGTCGACGTGATCGTGGTCGATACCGCGCACGGCCACAGCAAGGGCGTGCTCGAGCGCGTTCGCTGGGTCAAGCAGAACTTCCCGCACGTCGAAGTGATCGGCGGCAACATCGCGACGGCCGCCGCCGCGAAGGCGCTCGTCGAATACGGCGCGGACGCGGTCAAGGTCGGTATCGGCCCGGGTTCGATCTGCACGACGCGGATCGTCGCCGGTGTCGGCGTGCCGCAGATCAGCGCGATCGCGAACGTCGCGGAAGCGCTGAAGGGCACGGGCGTGCCGTGCATCGCCGACGGCGGCGTGCGCTTCTCGGGCGACGTGTCGAAGGCCCTCGCGGCCGGCGCGAACGCGGTGATGATGGGCAGCATGCTCGCGGGCACCGAAGAGGCGCCGGGCGACGTGTTCCTGTATCAGGGCCGCCAGTACAAGTCGTATCGCGGCATGGGTTCGGTCGGTGCGATGAAGGACGGCGCGGCGGACCGCTACTTCCAGGACAACTCGGCGAACATCGACAAGCTCGTGCCGGAAGGCATCGAAGGCCGTGTCGCGTACAAGGGTTCGGTCAACGCGATCCTGTTCCAACTGGTCGGCGGTGTGCGCGCCAGCATGGGCTACTGCGGCTGCCGCACGATCGACGAGCTGCACGACAAGGCCGAATTCGTCCAGATCACCGCGGCAGGCATGCGCGAGTCGCACGTGCACGACGTGCAGATCACGAAGGAAGCGCCGAACTACCACGTGGACTGATCGCCGATGAAACCGCTGCTGCGAGCCGTGCTGATCATCGATGCCGTGCTGCTGCTGGCGTTCGGCGTGCTGTTCGTGCTGACGCCCTGGCAGTCGCTCTTCAACGCGCTGCAGCTCGCGAACGTCCAGCCGGCGATGCTCGGCCAGGCGTTCGGCATCGCGTTGCTCGGGCTCGCGTGGCTCGCATTTCATGCAGCGTTCAACGGGGATCTCACCGCGCCCGTCGCGCGCGCGGTCGGCCATGTGTACTGGCTGACCGGCGCGCTGACGATCGTCTGGTCGATCGGCACCGGCAGCGGTCCCGCGCTCGCCGCCGCCGGCAGGGTGCTGTCGGCCGTGGCGGGTGTCGCACTGATCGTGCTCGGCCTCGGCGGCGTGCGGCTCGCATCGGCCGTGCGCCGGCGCGAAAAAGCGCAGGCGCTCGAGGCGCGCGCGCCGG
>NZ_QOBB01000424.1:0-2863 GCF_024704855.1 Burkholderia sp. HAN2018
GAGACCGACCACCGCCGCATCGTCGGCGCTGCCGCGCAGCGCGAACGCGCGCGGGCGCAGCGGAAAACCGTATGCGTTCCACTGCTGCATCCGGTACTGGTCGTCGGGAATCGCGCCGAATCCCATTACGGTGCGCGACACGCCGGCCGCGAAATTGCCGGCGATGCCGCCGAACTGCAGCGTCGGCGTGACGACCTGCAGCATCGGCGCGAGCTGCGGATCGCGCCGCAGGAGGTCGATCAGCGCCGCGTAGCGGCGGATCCCGTACGCGGCCGGATCGCCCGTGCCGTACAGGTAATAGCCCTGCCGCTGGATCTGCAGATGACCGCTGCGCTGCACGAAGTCGGTTTGCAGCCCGAGCGTGATGTCGCGGCTGAAGCCGCCGAACAGCAGGATCGCGCTCACGCCGACGATCATCGCGAGCAGCGTGGTCAGCGAGCGCCGGCGGTTGCGCTGCAGGTTGCGCAGCGCGAGCATCAGCGTATGGATCATCGGCCCACCTCCTGTGCCGCCGTGCCGTCGCCGGCCCGTTCCCGGCCGACGATACGGCCGTCGAGAATCCGGATCACCTCATCGGCGACGCCCACCACCTGCGGGTCGTGCGACGACACGATGAACGACACGTCGCGCTCGCGCTGGATCGTGCGCATCAGCGCGATGATCGCGTGGCCGGTGGCGCTGTCGAGGTTCGCGGTGGGTTCGTCCGCCAGCACCATCGCGGGCTCCGCCGCCAGCGCCCGCGCGATCGCGACCCGCTGGCGCTGGCCGCCCGACAGCTGGCTCGGCCGGTGCCGCCCCTTGTCGGCCAGCCCGACCGCGTCGAGCAGGTCGCGCACCCGCGCCGCACGCCGCGCCGGCGGCCAGCCCGCCATCAGCAGCGGATACTCGACGTTCTCGTACGCGGACAGCACCGGCAGCAGGTTGAAGGTCTGGAACACGTGGCCGACATGGCGCGCGCGGAAATCGGACAACGCATCGTCGGACAGCGACGCGGTATCGTGGCCCGCGATCGTCACGCGTCCGCTGTCGGGGCGGTCGATGCAGCCGATCATGTTCAGCAGCGTCGTCTTGCCGCTGCCCGACGGCCCGCTCAACACGGTGAAGCGCCCGGCCTCGAGCGTCGCCGACACGTCGGCGAGCCCGGTCACGCGCACGCTGTCGAGCAGGTAGGTCTTCGACAGGTGTTCGACGTTCACGAGGCTCATGACGCACCTCCCGCGCGCACGGGCGCCGCAGGCGCTTCCTGCGCTGCCTGCGCGGCGCGCGCATCCGCGCCTGCCGCGCCGGGCACGGCCGGTAGGCCGCGTATCAGCCGCTGCAACTGCAGCCGATAGGCAAAATGCTCGACCTCGATCACGTGCCGCGGCGTGCGATGGAACGCGATGCCGCCGCTCCAGTCGGACTTTCCGCGCCGGATCAGGCGGTCGATGTGCGCGGCCTTGCGCGGCGCCGCGTCGCGGGCATGCAGATAGCGCGCGAGCAACTGCGCCTGGTAGTCCATCAGCGGCCAGTTGCCGGTCGACGTCTGGAACAGCCCGATGAAGAACAGGTCGCGATGCTGTGCGTCGAACATGTTGAGGTACAGCGACGGCTGCTGCTTGCGCCATTGCAGATGCGCCTGGTCGATGAACGGAAAGCTCGGTCGATAGCCGGTCGCGTAGACGATCACGTCGACCGGCTCCTCGCGGCCGTCGGCGAACACGACGCGATCGCCCTTCAGTTCCCGCACGTCGGGCCGCGCATCGAGATCGCCGTGGCCGAGGTGGTAGAACAGCGTCGAGTTGATGATGAAATGCGACTCGAACAGCTTGTGGTCCGGCTTGCGCAGCCCGTAGTCCTCCGGCTGCCCGGCCGTCGTCAGCCGCAGCAGCCGCTCGCCGAAGAAGCGGCGCGCCCACAGCGGCATGCGCAGCCGCAGCGGCCATTCGGCCCACTGGTCGGCCGGTATCCCGAACAGGAATTTCGGCCAGTAGTAGTAGCCGCGCCGTGTGCTGTGGAACACCGCGCGCGCATGGTGGGACGCCTCGACCGCGATGTCGCAGCCCGAATTGCCCGCGCCGACCACGAGCACGCGCCGGTCGCGAAAGATCTCCGGCGTGCGATATTGCGACGAATGCAGCTGCAGCCCGTCGAAGCGGCCCGGATAGTCCGGCAGTTGCGGATGCGACAGATGCCCGTTGCAGACGATCACGCCGCGATAGGTGCGCACTTCGCCGCGGTCCAGCTCGACGCGCCACCCCGAGCCGCCGGCGACCGGCGCGATCTCGAGCACCGAGCGGCCGAACTCGATCCGGTCGTACACGCCGAAGCGCCGCGCGTACGCCCGCAGGTACGCGAGCGCCTGGTCGCCGCGCGCATACGTCGGGTAGTCGTCGGGAATCGGAAAGTCGGTGTACTCCGAAAACCGCTTCGAGCTGATCATGTGAATCGAGCGATACACCGCGCCGCTCGGCCGGCCGTAGTACCAGTTGCCGCCGACGTCGTCCTCGCGCTCGATCACGTCGAAGCCGATTCCGGCCGCGAGCAGGTTCTTCGCTGCGGTGATCCCCGCCGCGCCCGCGCCGATGATGCAGTACCGCGCGCCGTCGTTGCGCTCCGTCATGGTGGATTTCCCCTTTCCGTTCAAAGAACCGGCCCGGCCGCGGCCTGCGTGCCGGTCGCGCCGGCCAGCCGCGCATCGCGCAGATCGGCGATCGATGCGCCGCCGCGATCGGCGATCGCGAAGCGGCCGTCCGGGTAGCACAGCAGCAATTCGGCGTCGGCGGCACGCGCGGCGCCGAACGCGATGCCGCCGATGCGCCACGTGCGCGGCGGTTCGCCGTCTTCGGGCCACGCGCCGAGCAGCACGCGCAACACGTTCTCC
>NZ_QOBB01000425.1:0-2836 GCF_024704855.1 Burkholderia sp. HAN2018
AGGCGATTCAGGCGATTCAGGCGATTCAGGCGGTTGGGCGCGGGGCGGCGCCGGGTGGAGATATTGTGGCCGATCGCTGCGCGAACGGGGCCGGATTGGCCGCACGGACAAGGGGCGGCGGCGGAATCCGCCCGCGCGGTCCCGTCCGGCGGCGCTCCCGAAAAGCGCGCCGCCGACGTGTTAACATGCGCGTCCTGCCCCGCGTGTCCGCCTGCTTCGCCGGCCCGCCGCGCACGGCATCCTCCCGGCGTTCCGCCGTCAACCGCAACACCATCCGCCATCATGTCCGCAGGCCTCAATCCCGCCCAGAACGAAGCGGTGCGCTACCTCGACGGTCCCTGTCTCGTGCTCGCCGGCGCGGGCAGCGGCAAGACCCGCGTGATCACGCAGAAGATCGCGCACCTGATCGAAGCGAAAGGCTTCGAGCCGCGCCACATCGCGGCCGTCACGTTCACGAACAAGGCGGCCGCCGAAATGCGCGAGCGCGTGGGGAAGCTGCTCGAGGGCAAGACGCTCACCACGCCCGGCAAGGAAGGGCGCAAGGTGCCCGTCAACCAGCTCACCGTCTGCACGTTCCACTCGCTCGGCGTGCAGATCCTGCGCCAGGAGGCCGAGCACGTCGGCCTGAAGCCGCAGTTCTCGATCATGGATTCGGACGACTGCTTCGGGATGATCCAGGAGCAGCTCGGCACGACCGACAAGGGGCTGATCCGCAAGATCCAGAGCATCATCTCGCTGTGGAAGAACGGCCTGATCATGCCCGACGAGGCGATGGCGATCGCGGCCAACGAGGACGAGCACCAGGCCGCGCTGGTCTACCGCAACTACGTCGCGACGCTGCACGCGTACCAGGCGGTCGACTTCGACGACCTGATCCGCCTGCCGGCCGAGCTGTTCGCGAAGAACGAGCAGGTGCGCGACCGCTGGCAGAACAAGCTGCGCTACCTGCTGATCGACGAGTACCAGGACACCAACGCGTGCCAGTACGAACTGCTGAAGCTGCTCGCGGGCCCGCGCGCCGCGTTCACGGCGGTCGGCGACGACGACCAGGCGATCTACGGCTGGCGCGGTGCGACGCTCGAGAACCTCGCGCAGCTCGGCAAGGATTTCCCGAAGCTGCACCTGGTCAAGCTCGAGCAGAACTACCGGTCGACGGTGCGCATCCTCACCGCCGCGAACAACGTGATCGCGAACAACCCGAAACTGTTCGAGAAGAAGCTGTGGTCCGAGCACGGGATGGGCGATTCGATCACCGTCACGCCCTGCAACGACGAGGAGCATGAAGCCGAATCGGTCGTGTTCCGGCTGTCCGCGCACAAGTTCGAGCGGCGCGCGCAGTTCCGCGACTACGCGATCCTGTATCGCGGCAACTTCCAGGCGCGCATCTTCGAGCAGGTGCTGCGGCGCGAACGCATTCCGTACGTGCTGTCGGGCGGCCAGTCGTTCTTCGACAAGGCCGAGATCAAGGACCTGTGCGCGTACCTGCGGCTGATCGCGAACGCCGACGACGATCCCGCGTTCATCCGCGCGGTCACGACGCCGCGCCGCGGGATCGGCAACACGACGCTCGAGGCGCTCGGCTCGTTCGCGGGCCAGGCGAAGGTGTCGTTGTTCGAAGCGGTGTACATGGGCGGCATCGAGGCGCGGCTGTCGGCGCGCCAGGTCGAGCCGCTGCGGATGTTCTGCGACTTCATCCAGCGCCTGACCGAGCGCGCGGACAAGGAGCCCGCGACCGTCGTGCTCGACGACATGATGGAGGCGATCCACTACGAGGCGTACCTGTACGACGCGTTCGACGAGCGCCAGGCGCAGTCGAAGTGGCAGAACGTGCTCGAATTCCTCGAATGGCTGAAGCGCAAGGGCACCAAGCCCGAGACGGAGGCCGTCGACGGCGAGGCCGAAGGCTTCCACAACGCCGACGGGCTCGCCGATACCGGCAAGAACCTGCTCGGCCTGATCCAGACCGTCGCGCTGATGTCGATGCTCGAGGGCAAGGACGAGGATCCGGACGCCGTGCGGCTGTCGACCGTCCATGCATCGAAGGGGCTCGAGTATCCGCACGTGTTCCTGGTCGGCGTCGAGGAAGGCATCATGCCGCACCGCGGCGGCAGCGAGGACGACGGCCCGATCGACAACGAGCGGATCGAGGAGGAGCGCCGGCTGATGTATGTCGCGATCACGCGTGCGCAGCGCAGCCTGCACCTGAACTGGTGCAAGAAGCGCAAGCGGGCGCGCGAGACGGTCGTGTGCGAGCCGTCTCGCTTCATTCCGGAGATGGGGCTCGACGATGCGCCGCCGCCTACCCCGGAAGAGGCGCCGATGTCGCCGAAGGACCGGCTCGCCAGCCTGAAGGCGTTGCTGCAGAAGTGAGGCGGCGGCGCCGTCGGGCGTGCGGTGTTGCGACTAACCGACGATCCGACAGTCAGCCGGTCAGGCAAAAAACAAACCCCCGCGGTGCGCGTGCGCCGCGGGGGTTTTTTCTGGCCGGCCGGTGTTACTTCGCCGAGTTGACCATGTAGTCGACGGCGGCCTTCACGTCGGCGTCGGATGCGTTCGACCCGCCCTTCGGCGGCATCGCGCCCTTGCCGTGCAGCGCGTAGTTGTAGACCGTGTCCATCGAGTCCTTCAGGCGCGGCGCCCAGTCTTCCTTGCTGCCGAACTTCGGCGCGCCGAGCACGCCTGCTCCGTGGCAGGCCACGCAGGTCGACGAGTACAGTGCCTTGCCGGCCGTTGCGGCATCGGCGCTGGCCGGGGCGGCCGCCGGTTGTTCGCCGGCCTTCGGGATCGCGGCGATCGCGGCCTGCGCGGCGGCGATCTGCGCGCTCGCGGCGTCGGC
>NZ_QOBB01000426.1:0-2812 GCF_024704855.1 Burkholderia sp. HAN2018
GGCCGCCGACACGATCGTCGTGCTCGACGCGGGCCGCGTGCGGGCGACCGGCACGCACGCGCAGCTTGTCCAGGCCGACGCGTGGTACGCGGCCTTCGCCCGCGCCGGGCAACTCCCCGACGGGCTCGCACCGGCCGAGGCGGACGCGGAAGCCCGGCCGGCCGAATCCGAACACTGACGTGAACAATGCGGGCCGGCGTGCCCGGAATCGATAGGAAAAGCCCCTCGATCGAAAAATGGCCTGCCGGTTCTATTTGATAATGAGAATGATTATCAAATACGGGGGCGTGAATGCGGTACGAGGTGCTGGAACCTGGGAGATCGATGACGAAGGGCGCGCGCGTCGCCCGTTTGGGGCGAGGGCGCTGGCGCCCGTCGCTGTATCTCGGCCTGCTGATCGCCGCGCATCCGGCGGCGGCGTTCGCCGATGCGGCGCCGGCGGCCGGCGCGGAAGTCCGGAAGGAGGAAACGACCGCCGTGAAGCCTGCCGCGGGCGAGCTGAAGGCGATTTCCGTGACCGCGTCGCGCGGCGTGGCCGACGATCCGGCCGTGGCGACGGTCGGCAAGATGCCGCTGGCGTTGCGGGAGATTCCGCAGTCGGTCAGCGTGACGACGCGCGAACGGATCGACCAGCAGAACCTGTACTCGCTCGACGAGGTGATGCAGCAATCGGCGGGCGTGACCGTGCAGCCGTACGTGCTGCTCACCACCGCGTATTTCGTGCGCGGCTTCAAGGTCGATTCGTTCGAATTCGACGGCGTGCCGGTGGTGATCGGCGACATGGCGAGCGCGCCGCAGGACATCTCCGTGTACGAACGCGTGGAGATCCTGCGCGGCGCGAACGGCCTGCTGCACGGCTCGGGCAACCCGGCCGCGACGGTCAACCTCGTGCGCAAGCGGCCGCAGTACCAGTTCTCCGCGAACGCGAGCGTGAGCGTCGGCAGCTGGGACCGCTACCGCGCGGAAGCCGACATCGGCGGCCCGCTCAATGCGGCCGGCACCGTGCGCAGCCGGCTCGTCGCCGCATACGAGGATCGTCATTTCTTCTACGACCACGCGAAACAGGACACGCGCTCGATCTACGGCATCACGGAAGTCGACGTGACGCGCGACACGCTGCTCACGTTCGGCGCGCAGTACCAGACGACGCGCTCGGTGCCCGACATGTCCGGCGTGCCGATGGCGCGCGACGGGTCGAGCCTCGGCCTGTCGCGCTCGACGTTCCTCGACACCGCGTGGGGCCACTTCGACTGGGACACGACGCGCGCGTTCGCGTCGGTCGAGCAGAAGCTCGGCGCCGGCTGGAAGGCGAAGGTCAGCGGCGAATACCAGAGCGTGCGCTCCGACCTGAAATACGCGGGCTCGTACGGTGCGATCGATCCGTCGACCGGTGCGGGCGGCGCGCTGACGGGCGGCGCGTACCGGTTCAGCAGCTACAGCCGCAGCATCGATGCGAACGTGCAGGGCCCGGTGCATGCGTTCGGGCTGACGCACGACCTGCTGTTCGGCGTGACCTACGCGAACAGCAGCAGCGGGCAGATGTCGGCGCAGCTGCTCGGCAACGTGGCCGGCATGCCGGTGAACGTCTACCGCTGGAACCCGAGCAGCGTGCCCGAGCCGGGCGTCGGCCCGTACCAGCAGTCGCAGCAGAACGACGTGTCGCAGAAGGGCGTGTACGGGCTCGGCCGCATCAAGCTCGCGGAACCCGTCACGCTCGTGCTCGGCGGCCGGATGAGCTGGTGGAACCAGGACAGCCTCGGCGCGCACTACAACACCGGCCACCAGTTCACGCCGTACGGCGGGCTGATCTGGGATTTCGCGCGCGACTGGTCGTGGTACGCGAGCTATGCGGAAGTGTTTCAGCCGCAAACCAAGTCGATGTGGGGCGGCGGCATCCTGACACCGGTGAAGGGACGCACCTACGAGACGGGCGTGAAGGGCGAGCTGGCGGGCGGCAAGCTGAACGTGTCGCTCGCGGCGTTCCGCATCGATCTCGACAACAATCCGCAGGTCGATCTCGCGCATCCGTGCGCGGGGCCGAACTGCTACTACGTGAACGGCGGCAGCGTGCGCAGCCAGGGCTTCGAGTTCGAGGCGAACGGCCGCATCACGCCGTGGTGGAGCGTGTGGGCGAGCTATACGTACGACACGATGCGCTATGCGGACAACCTCGCGAACGCGGGCACGTTCGCGCCGCTGCTGAACCCGCGCCACCTGTTCCGGCTGTGGACCAACTACGACCTGCCGTGGCAGGAACGGCGCTGGAGCGTCGGCGGCGGCGTGCAGGTGCAGAGCAATTACTCGGCGCAGGCGAACGGCGTCACGATGAGCCAGGGCGGCTACGCGCTCGCCAGCGTGCGGCTCGGCTATCGCTACGACAAGCACTGGAGCGCGGCCGTCAACGTGAACAACCTGTTCGACCGCAAGTACTACCTGAGCCTGAGCCAGCCGGGCTGGAACAACCGCTACGGGGAGCCGCGCAACGTGATGCTGACCGTGCGCGGGCAGTTCTGATGGCGGGCGGCTGGGGGACGCGGGCGGCGCTGGCGATCGCAGGCGTGCTGCCGGGCGCGGTCGCGCTGGCGGTCACGCTGGCCCGTCATTACCCGGCCGACGGCCTGAACCGGCTCTACGCGGCGGTGCTGCTGTCGCTGGCCGCGGGTGTCGCCGCGCTGCTGTGGGTGCTCGTCGCGCCCGGGCGGCGGCAGGCCGCGTGGCGCGCCTGCCTGTGGCTCGCGGTGCTCGTGCCGTGCGCGATGTTCTGGGGAGGGCGCTGACATGGACGCTTCATCGCGTTCGCGCTGGCGCGCGC
>NZ_QOBB01000427.1:0-2821 GCF_024704855.1 Burkholderia sp. HAN2018
AGCTGCGGCCGTTGCCGCCATGACCGCCGCCCGGCTTGCCGCCGAAACGTCGACCGCCGCCGTTACCGCCGCCCGGACGGCCGCGGCCGCCGGTGCCGCCGTTGCGCGGGGGTGCCTTGCGCGGCTCGAAACCTTCGATCACGTTGACCGGCAGCGGCGAGCGCACGAAGCGTTCGATGCGCTTGAGCGCGCCCTGTTCGGCGTGGTGCACGAGGCTCACCGCGGTGCCCGAACGGCCCGCACGGCCCGTACGGCCGATACGGTGCACGTAGTCTTCCGCGAACTTCGGCAGGTCGTAGTTGAACACGTGCGTGATGCCCGGGATGTCGATGCCGCGCGCCGCGACGTCGGTCGCGACCAGCACGCGCACACGACGCTCGCGCAGCGCACGGATCGTGCGGTTACGCGCGCCCTGCGGCAGGTCGCCGTGCAGCGCGGCCGATTCGAAGCCTGCGTCGGCGAGACGGCCGGCGAGCTGGTCGGCATCGATCTTGGTCGCCGTGAAGATGATCGCCTGGTCGAGCGCGTCGTCGCGCAGCAGGTGATCGAGCAGGCGATCCTTGTGATCGCGGTCGTCCACGTAGTGCACGGTCTGCGCGATGTTCGCGCGCGACTCGAGGCGCTGCTGGATCTCGATACGCTCGGGATCCTTCAGCAGGCGGCTCGTCAGCGAACCGATCTTGCCGTCGAGCGTGGCCGAGAACAGCATCGTCTGGCGCGTCGCGGGCGTCGCGGCGACGATCGTTTCGATGTCGTCGATGAAGCCCATGTCGAGCATGCGGTCGGCTTCGTCGAGCACGAGCATCTTCAGCTCGGACAGGTCGATACGGCCGCGTTCGAGGTGATCGAGCAGACGGCCCGGCGTGGCGACCAGGATTTCGGGGTTCTTCGCGAGCAGCATCAGCTGCTGGCCGTAGGCGACGCCGCCGAGGATGCTGACCGTGCGCAGGCGCTTCAGGTGCTTGCCGTAGGTCGACGCGGCGGTGGTGACCTGCATCGCGAGTTCGCGGGTCGGCGTCAGCACGAGCAGGCCCGGGCGCGCGACGGGTTGCGGGCGGCGCGCACGGCGGTCGCCCTGGTTCGGTTCACGCGGCGCGCGCGGTTGCTGCGCCTGTGCCTTCTGGAGCTGCGCGAAACGTTCGATCGCGGGCAGCATGAATGCAGCGGTCTTGCCCGAACCGGTCGGGCTCGAGACCAGCAGGTCACGGCCGGCGATGCCGGCCGGAATCGCGCGCTGCTGGACCGGCGTCGGCTTCACATAGCCGGCGGCCTGCAGCGCGGAGACGATCTCCGGCGACAACCCGAGCGACGCGAAGCTCGGCTCGTCCGACGCCGGTTCGACCGCGGCCGGTGCGGCGGCGTCGTCGAGACCGAGCGCCTGGTCGGCGATCGCGTTGAGCGGGCTGGAGTTGATGCTCGAAGTCATAACAATCCTTGAAACACAGTGGGTGAAACGTCGGCGCCAATCGCGCATACCCAAGTCGTCGGATTCAGCGAGCAAATCGGGAAACGGGTGCAATCCGCCGAACCGTCGGCGGATGAGGCATTAGAAGCTGTTTTGGGTGCGGCGCGCTTCAGGAGCGGGGCCGCCAGCCTGATAAGTGACGACCGCGAAGGTCGAAGCAGGAGGGGACAGGTTCTAAACCGGATTGGAGCTTAACGCTACGAGGCGTCGGGCCGGAACGGCTTGCGAGCCGAGCGCGGAGATGACGCAGCCAGCATTATAAAGAGATTTGCTGCGCTGCGCCACTGATTTGATTGCCTATTGCGACCGGGGGCGGCCGAAGGCTATTCGGTCAGGATGCCGTGCCGTTCTTCAGCGATTCGACGAGTTCGATGTACTGCTGCTTTGCCGCATCCTGCGACGTGCCCTTCAGCGCATCCCATGCGTCGTACTTGTATTTGCCGACGATGTCGGTGAAGCCCGGCTTGTCGCCATGGGCGTCGCCGTCGGTCGCCTGCTTGAAGAGCGCGTACAGGCGCAGCAGGGTCAGGTTGCCCGGCCGTTCCGTCAGTTGCTTGACGTCGATCTGGGCCTGGTCGAATTGGGCGGTGAGTTCGCTCATCGGGTGTCTCCGTAAGGGTTTCAGGTCGGGCGATCTTAACAAGCGGACTGCCGCGCGGGGTCGAGCGATCCTTCCAAACCGCCGCCGGGCGTGCGCGTGCGCACGGATCGGGCCCGATCGCCCGTGGGAGCGGGGTGCCGCATTACAATGTCGCCCATGACGCAAACAGTGCTCCTCGCCATCGATACGTCGACCGAATACTGCTCGGTCGCGCTGCTGCGCTCGGCCCACGCCGATGACGCCGTTTCCATCCCGCAAACCTGGGTCCGCCACGAGCTGACGGGCGCCGTGTCGAGCACGCGCGTGCTGCCGGCAATCCAGGCGCTCTTCGCCGAATCGGGGCTGACGCTCGCCGATTGCGACGCGATCGCGTTCGGCGCGGGCCCCGGCTCGTTCACGGGCCTGCGCACCGCGACGGGCATCACCCAGGGGCTCGCGTTCGGGCGCGGGCTGCCGGTCGTGCCGATCGGCACGCTGCTCGCGTGCGCCGAGCACGCGCGGCTGCGCGCCCCCGGTACGACCCGCGTCCTCGCCGCGCTGGATGCGCGGATGGACGAAGCCTACTGGGCGGACTTCGCGTGGGACGAAAGCGCCGGCGACTGGCTCACGCTGCATCCGGCTTCGCTCGATGCGCCGGGTGCGGTCGGCGTGCCCGACACGCCGTTCACGCTCGCGGGCAACGCGGCTGCCGCGTTCGGCGCGCAGTTGCCGGCCGCGGCGCACGCGGCCGTGATCGACGGCGACGCGATGCCGCA
>NZ_QOBB01000428.1:0-2782 GCF_024704855.1 Burkholderia sp. HAN2018
GGCGCCGCCGCGGCCGCCGCGTTGCCGGGCGCGGGTGGCGCAGGCGCGGACTTCGGGCTTGGCGGCTTCGCGGAACGCATTCCCGGCATCTCGCGGATGAAGGGCAACCCGAAGCTGCCGTTCCTGATCGCCGTCGCGTTCGCGGTCGCCGTGATCACCGCGCTCGTGCTGTGGAGCCGCGCGCCCGACTATCGCGTGCTGTACAGCAACCTGTCGGATCGCGACGGCGGCGCGATCATCGCCGCGCTCCAGCAGGCAAACGTTCCCTACAAGTTCGCCGATGCCGGCGGCGCGATCCTCGTGCCGTCGAACCAGGTACATGAAACGCGCCTGAAGCTCGCCGCGATGGGGCTGCCGAAGGGCGGCTCGGTCGGCTTCGAGCTGATGGACAACCAGAAGTTCGGCATCAGCCAGTTCGCCGAGCAGATCAACTACCAGCGCGCGCTCGAAGGCGAGCTGCAGCGCACCATCGAATCGATCAACGCCGTGCGCGGCGCGCGCGTGCATCTCGCGATCCCGAAGCCGTCGGTGTTCGTGCGCGACAAGGAAGCGCCGAGCGCATCGGTGTTCGTCGACCTCTATCCGGGCCGCGTGCTCGACGAGGGCCAGGTGCAGGCGATCACGCGGATGGTGTCGTCCGGCGTGCCCGACATGCCCGCGAAGAACGTGACGATCGTCGACCAGGACGGCAACCTGCTGACCCAGACCGCCTCGGCATCCGGCCTCGACGCGAGCCAGCTCAAGTACGTGCAG
The DNA here is from genome assembly GCF_024704855.1 of Burkholderia sp. HAN2018. Classification (NCBI taxonomy): domain Bacteria; kingdom Pseudomonadati; phylum Pseudomonadota; class Betaproteobacteria; order Burkholderiales; family Burkholderiaceae; genus Burkholderia; species Burkholderia sp. HAN2018. Next base: position 754 of record NZ_QOBB01000428.1, read on the forward strand.
CAGGTCGAGCACAACACGCAGAAGCGCATCGACGCGATCCTCGCGCCGATCTTCGGCACGGGCAACGCGCGCTCGCAGGTCAGCGCGGACCTCGATTTCTCGAAGGTCGAGCAGACGTCGGAAAGCTACGGCCCGAACGGCAATCCGCAGCAATCCGCGATCCGTAGCCAGCAGACCAGCAGCGCGACCGAGCTCGCGCAGGGCGGCGCGTCGGGCGTGCCGGGCGCGTTGTCGAACACGCCGCCGCAGCCGGCGTCCGCGCCGATCGTCGCCGGCAACGGCCAGAACGCGCCGCAGACGACGCCCGTGAGCGACCGCAAGGACCAGACGACCAACTACGAGCTCGACAAGACGATCCGTCACCTCGAGCAGCCGATGGGCAGCGTGAAGCGGCTGTCGGTCGCGGTCGTCGTCAACTATCAGCCGGTTGCCGACGCGAAGGGCCACGTGACGATGCAGCCGCTGCCGCCCGCGAAGCTCGCGCAGGTCGAGCAGCTCGTGAAGGACGCGATGGGCTACGACGCGAAGCGCGGCGACTCGGTGAACGTCGTGAACAGCGCGTTCTCGACCGCGAGCGACCCGTACGCCGACCTGCCGTGGTGGCGCCAGCCCGACATGATCGCGATGGCGAAGGAAGCCGCGAAGTGGCTCGGCATCGCGGCGGCCGCGGCGGCGCTCTACTTCATGTTCGTGCGCCCGGCGATGCGCCGCGCGTTCCCGCCGCCCGAGCCGGTCGCGCCGGCGCTCGCCGCGCCGGAAGATCCGGTCGCGCTCGACGGCCTGCCGGCGCCGGAGAAGGCCGAAGAACCCGACGCGCTGCTGCTCGGTTTCGAAAGCGAAAAGAACCGTTACGAACGCAACCTCGACTACGCGCGCTCGATCGCCCGCCAGGATCCGAAGATCGTCGCCACCGTCGTGAAGAACTGGGTGTCCGATGAACGCTGAAGGCTTGACCAAGAGCGCGCTGCTGCTGATGTCGATCGGCGAGGAAGAGGCCGCGCAGGTATTCAAGTTCCTCGCGCCGCGCGAGGTCCAGAAGATCGGCGCCGCGATGGCCGCGCTGAAGAACGTCACGCGCGAGCAGGTCGAGGACGTGCTGCAGGAATTCGCGAAGGAAGCGGAGCAGCACACCGCGCTGTCGCTCGATTCGAGCGACTACATCCGCTCGGTGCTGACCAAGGCGCTCGGCGAGGACAAGGCCGGCGTGCTGATCGACCGCATCCTGCAGGGCAGCGACACGAGCGGCATCGAGGGCCTGAAGTGGATGGACTCGGGCGCGGTGGCCGAACTGATCAAGAACGAGCATCCGCAGATCATCGCGACGATCCTCGTGCACCTCGACCGCGACCAGGCATCCGAGATCGCGTCGTGCTTCACCGAACGCCTGCGTAACGACGTGATGCTGCGGATCGCGACGCTCGACGGCATCCAGCCGGCCGCGCTGCGCGAACTCGACGACGTGCTGACGGGCCTGCTGTCCGGCAGCGACAACCTGAAGCGCAGCCCGATGGGCGGCATCCGGACCGCGGCCGAGATCCTGAACTTCATGACGAGCGTGCATGAGGAAGGCGTGCTCGAAAGCGTGCGCCAGTACGACGCGGATCTCGCGCAGAAGATCGTCGACCAGATGTTCGTGTTCGAGAACCTGCTCGACCTCGAGGACCGCGCGATCCAGATGGTGCTCAAGGAAGTCGAGTCGGAAACGCTGATCATCGCGCTGAAGGGCGCGCCGCCCGCGCTGCGCCAGAAGTTCCTCGCGAACATGTCGCAGCGCGCGGCCGAACTGCTCGCCGAGGATCTCGACGCGCGCGGCCCGGTACGCGTGTCCGAAGTCGAGACGCAGCAGCGCCGCATCCTGCAGATCGTGCGCAACCTGGCCGAGAGCGGCGCGATCGCGATCGGCGGCAAGGCGGAAGACGCGTATGTCTGATTCGGCGAGCGATCGCGCGGGCACCCTCACCGCCTACCAGCGGTGGGAGATGGCGTCGTTCGACCCGCCGCCGCCCCCGCCGCCGCCCGACGACGCGGC
>NZ_QOBB01000429.1:0-2796 GCF_024704855.1 Burkholderia sp. HAN2018
CCGCCCGTTGCCAGCGCACCGCCGGCCGCCGCGCGCAGCGCCGCGGCCGTGCGGCTCCAGTCGCGCCAGCCGACGACGGCCAGCCCGATGAACAACGCGTAGAGGCCGGCCGTCAGATACAGTTCCTTGAACACGAACATCCCGACGTACACGACGTTCACGACGATCCACAGCCCCCACGATGCAATGTAGCGCCGCGCGGTCCAGTATTGCGCGACGAGGCTGAACGCGGTCAGCGAGGCATCGACGAACGGCAGCGCCGCATCGGTCCAGCGCGCCATCATGCCGCCGAGCAGCGCGCTGCCGACGACGGCCGCGATCAGGTCGGGCAGCATCTGCATCGGCCGCACGCCCGTGACGGGCGCGACATCGCCTGCCGGCGCCGCATTGCCGTCGGCCTCGCTCGCGCGCTGCGCGAGCCAGCGTTGCCAGCCGTACACCTGCAGCACCGCGAACGCGCCTTGCAGCAGCATGTCCGAATACAGCTTCGCGTCGAAGAAGATCCAGCCGTACAACGCGACCGACACGAGCCCGACCGGCCAGCACAGCATGCGCCGCTTCGCGGTCAGCCAGATCGCAAGCGCGCTGACGATCACGCCGGCGATTTCGAGTGTGGACATCGTCTGTGCTCTCCAGGTTAGCTGCCGGGGCTGCGGGTCACGCGGCCGGTTCCGGACGGTCAGAAATCATAGGTCAACGACACGCGGGCGGTGCGCGGCGCCCCCGGGAACAGGTACGCATCGCCCTGCTGCTCGCCCGCGTCGCGCCAGTAGAACTTGTTGAAGAGGTTGTCCACCGACACGCGCAACACCGTGCGATGGCCGCCGATCTTCGTCGTATAACGCGCGCCGAGATTGAACACGAACCACGCCGGCACCTGCGCGGTGCCCTCCTCGTTCGCGTTGCGGGCCGCGCTGTATTCGACGCCGCCCAGCACGTTCAGCCCCGCGACGCCCGGCACCGCGTAGTCCGCATACAGCGATGCGCGCAGCGCGGGCACGTTGATGATCTGGTGGCCTTCGTAGGCCGGCGAACCCGAATCGTACGCCCGCGCGCGAATCGCCGCGACGCTGGCCGTCAGCCCCAGACGCTCGGTCACGCGCCCGGCCGCGCCGAGCTCGATCCCCTGGTGCCGCTGCGTGCCGCGCTGCACGAACGTGTAGGTCGTGCCCGATGCGTCCGGATCGGCGAACTGGAACGGCTTGCTGATCGAGAACACGGCGGCCGTGAGGCTCAGCCGGTCGAGCCAGTCGTATTTCGCGCCGACCTCGATCTGGTGCGATTCGACGGGCGGCAGGAACGCATACGCATTGGTCGCGCGCACGGGCGCCTGGTCGCCGAGCGACAGCGCCTTGCTGTACGACGCGTACAGCGACAGCACGTTCACCGGCTTGTAGACGAGCGCGACCTGCGGCAGGAACACCGAGCGATCAGTGTGCGTCGCGTCGCCGTCGAGGCCGCTCCAGCTGCGCTGGCGCAGCAGCACCTCCTTGCCTCCCGCGAGCACCTGCCAGTGTTCGCCGATGCTGATGCGGTCGAGCCCGAACACGCCGTACTGCCACGCATCGAGCTGCGGATACGACGGCCCGGGCGTATTCGGCGACGGTGCGAACGTGACGTCGGGTCCGTAGATGTTCTCGCTGCCGACATAGTCGTACACGGCGGTCGCCATGTGCACGACGCGGCGCTGCACGCTCACGCCGAGCGTCAGTTCGTGCCGCAGCGGTCCCGTCGCGAACTTGCCGGTCGTGACCGCACGCAGATCGTCGTTGCGTCGGTATTCGCCGGGGCTGCGGAAGTCGTACACGTCGTAGTCGCCGTTCGCGCCGAAGAAAAACGGCGACGTCGCGCCGGCCGTGCAGCTCGCCGCATACGAACAGCCGTAAGCGAACGCGCTGTTGTCGTCGATCATCGTGCGGCTGCGGCCGGCGGCGATATACGCCTTCCAGTCGTCGTTGAACTGGTAGTCGAAGCGCGCGTTCAGGTTCAGCGCGTCGGTCGTCACCGGCTTCGCCCACGGCTGCGTGCCGAGCGCCTTCGACGTCGTCTTGACCGACGGCACGACGGTGCCGCCGAGCAGCTGGTAGCCGGGTGCGGAACGCTGGATCCACTGCTGGAATTCGGCGTTGAGCTGCAGGCTCGCGCGCGGGCTGATGTCCCAGTCGGCGGCGATCGAGCCGAACGTGCGCCGTCCGTTCGTGCCGTCGATGTAGGAGTGCATGTTCTCCTTCGCGGCATTGATCCGGAAGCCGAACTGATTGTCGGGGCCGAAGCGGCGGCCGAGATCGACGGCCGCCGACGTCGAGCCGCGGCTGTCGACGCCACCCGTCACGCTCGCGACGTTCGCCGAGCGCTTGGTCACGAAGTTGATCACCCCGCCGGGCGCGACGACGCCGCTGTCGATGCCGGCGAGCCCCTTCAGGATCTCGACGCGCTCCTTGTTCTCGAGCGGCACGTTCTGCTCGCCGGACACCGTCAGCCCGTCGATCCGGATCGCGCTCGCGAGATCGACCGGAAAGCCGCGGATCGCAAAGCCTTCGAAATAACCGACCGGCGCATAGTCGTTGACGACCGACGCGTCGTTGCGCACGACGTCGCTCAGCCGCTTCGCCTGCTGGTCGTCGAGCTGCGCGCGCGTGACGACGCTCACCGACGCCGGCGTATCGCGCAGCGGCGCGTCGTCGAGCCCCGCGACGGATGCCGTGCGTGCGCGCAGCGCGTTGCCGCGCTCGCCGCTCACCGTGATCGTCGGCAGCGTCGCGCTGGCGGCCGCCTCGGCGTCCGGCGCCGGCGTGT
>NZ_QOBB01000430.1:0-2747 GCF_024704855.1 Burkholderia sp. HAN2018
AAGCCGGCGCCTGCCGCGCCTGCGCCTGCGGCCAAGCCCGCCGCCGCGCCCGCGAAGCCCGCGGCCGGGCAACCAGGAGCCCAGCGATGAATCGCCCGCAATACATCCTGCAGCCGGTCAATCCGTACTTCATCGTCTTCAGCCTCGCCGCCGCGTTCCTGCTGAACCTGATGCCGTGGGGCCGCCTGCCTGGCGTGCCCGACTTCGTCGCGCTCGTGCTGCTGTTCTGGAACATCCATCAGCCGCGCAAGGTCGGGATGGGCGTCGCGTTCGCGCTCGGCATCCTGATGGACGTGCATGACGCGGGGCTGCTCGGCGAGCACGCGCTCGCCTATACGCTGCTGTCGTACGGCGCGATCACGATCCACCGTCGCGTGCTGTGGATGCCGATCGGCGTGCAGGTGCTGTACGTCACGCCGCTGCTGGTCGTCGCGCAGCTCGTTCCGTTCGTGATCCGCCTCGTGATGGGCGCCGCGTTCCCGGGCTGGCGCTATCTGGTCGACGGCTTCGTCGAGGCCGCGCTGTGGCCGATCGCGAGCCACCTGCTGCTGATGCCGCAACGCCGCCCGGTCGATCCGGACGATACGCGCCCCATCTGAACCCTGGGCCTGCCTTGACTACCCGCCGCCTCCACGCCCGCCGCGCGCCGCGCTCCGGGGCGGCCCCTCGCCCGCAGCCGCACACCGCGCGCGGGTCAGATCGATCGTAACCGCATGACCGAATTCAACGACACCCAACAGCAGCTCTCGAAGTTCCGCCTGCGCGTCGCGGCGGCGGGCGTGTTCGTGTTCGTCTGCTTCGGGCTGCTCGCGAGCCGCTTTTTCTACCTGCAGTTGATGCAGCACGGCAAATACGCGCTGCAGGCCGAGGAAAACCGCATCTCGGTCGCGCCGATCGTGCCGAACCGCGGGATCATCACCGACCGCAACGGCGTGATCCTCGCGAAGAACTATTCGGCGTACACGCTCGAGATCACGCCGTCGAAGCTCGACGACACGCTCGAGAACACGATCGACAAGCTGTCCGAGATCATCCCGATCGACGCACGCGACCGCCGCCGCTTCAAGAAGCTGCAGGAAGACTCGAAGAACTTCGAGAGCCTGCCGATCCGCACCCGGCTCACCGACGAGGAAGTCGCGCGCTTCACCGCGCAGCGCTTCCGCTTCCCCGGCGTCGACGTGCGCGCGCGGCTGTTCCGCCAATATCCGCTCGGCACGACGGCCGCGCACGTGATCGGCTACATCGGCCGGATCTCGAAGCGCGACCAGGATCGCATCGACGCGATGAGCGACGACAACGACAGCGACCAGGAAAACTACGATCCGCGCCGCGACGCGAACAACTACAAGGGCACCGACTACATCGGCAAGATCGGCGTCGAGCAGAGCTACGAAACCGAGCTGCACGGGCTGACGGGCTTCGAGGAAGTCGAGGTGACGGCCGGCGGCCGGCCGGTGCGCACGCTGTCGCGCACGCAGGCGACGCCCGGCAACAACCTCGTGCTGTCGCTCGACATCGGGCTGCAGCAGGTCGCCGAGCAGGCGTTCGCCGGCAAGCGCGGCGCACTGGTCGCGATCGAGCCGAAGACGGGCGACGTGCTCGCGTTCGTGTCGTCGCCGAGTTTCGACCCGAACTCGTTCGTCGACGGCATCGACCAGCAGACCTGGGACGAACTGAACAACTCGACCGACAAGCCGCTGCTGAACCGCCCGCTGCACGGCACCTACCCGCCCGGCTCGACGTACAAGCCGTTCATGGCGCTCGCCGGCCTGACGCTCGGCAAGCGCACGCCGGGCTGGGGCTTCCAGGATCCCGGCTACTTCACGTTCGGCGGCCACACGTTCCGCAACGACGTGCGCTCGGGCCAGGGCTGGGTCGACATGAACAAGGCGATCATGGTGTCGAACGACACCTACTTCTACATGCTCGCGCGCGACCTCGGCGTGAACGCGATCGCGAACTTCATGAAGCCGTTCGGCTTCGGCCAGATCACCGGGATCGACATCCAGGGCGAGGCGCGCGGGATCCTGCCGTCGACCGACTGGAAGAAGAAGGCGTTCAAGAAGGCCGCGCAGCAGAAGTGGTTCGACGGCGAGACGATCAGCCTCGGGATCGGCCAGGGCTACAACTCGTTCACGATCCTGCAGCTCGCGCACGCGACCGCGACGCTCGCGAACAACGGCGTCGTGATGAAGCCTCACCTGGTGAAGGAAATCGAGGACCCGATCACGCGCGGGCGCCGCCTGACCGTGCCGAAGGAAAGCGAAGTGATCCCGCTCAAGCAGGCCGACATCGATGTCGTGAAGCGCGGGATGGAGAACGTGATCGAGAACCCGTCCGGCACCGCGTACAAGGTGTTCCGCGGCGCGCCGTACCTCGCCGCCGGCAAGACCGGCACCGCGCAGGTGTTCTCGCTGCAAGGCTCCAACTACAAGGGCCACCTGCTCGCCGAGCACCTGCGCGACCACGCGCTGTTCATCGCGTACGCACCGGTCGACCATCCGCAGATCGCCGTCGCGCTGGTCGTCGAGAACGGCGGCTGGGGGGCGCAGGCAGCGGGCCCGATCGCGCGCCGCGTGCTCGACTTCTATCTCGTCGACCGCCAGAACCCGCAGAACGAGGCCGCGGCCGTGGCTGCCGCGGCGTCGGCGACCGAACCCGTCAACGCGCCGGTGATCGGCGACGCGAACCGGCCCGCCGCCGTCGCGGCCGGCTTCACGGCGCTGCCGCAGCCGGTCGTGCCGAGC
>NZ_QOBB01000431.1:0-3000 GCF_024704855.1 Burkholderia sp. HAN2018
GTCGGTCCCACCCCTTCCCATCCCGAACAGGACCGTGAAACGACTCTACGCCGATGATAGTGCGGATTCCCGTGTGAAAGTAGGTAATCGTCAGGCTCCCTAAGCCAGAAACCCCCGCCCGAAAGGCGGGGGTTTTTGCATTTCAGCGACGGAAATGCGCGAGTGATCGGGATCGGTGGCCAGGCCGCTGCTCGAGCTGGGGCCGGGGGTGCCGATTCTCCAGGATTGCCTCTGCGAGACTGACGCAAAAGGCGATCAGACCGACCGATCGGGTTGGCCTTGCACCGCTAGCTGGCGCCGGCCAAGACCTACCATCCAAACATCCATCCACTTGCTGTTCACGGAGAGGAGATCGGATCGAGTCGCGACTCCGCCGCATTTCTGACCACTTCTCGCCGCAGATTCGTGCGTTGCTGGTTACGACCTGGAGTGGCATGGCCCGCTGCGCGAATGCCGGTTATCGTGCGCGGTTCCTCGGCGTATTGAGCACTTCTCCGCCCGCAATCGTTGTTGGCATTTCGTATCAGAGGGTCGCGCCTGTCGGTTCCCGACATGAGCCATCAGGGTGACCTGGGCAACGAGTGGCGCAAATCCGCCGTTTGGCGTCCTTTTGCCGAAAGCTCCAGGTGACTGCTGCCAATCGAGCGCACAAAGTCGGATTTTGCCCAAGATGACATCTCGTAGTGATCTTGGATTGTTTGTTTCTCAACTCGTCGCATCTTCTCTCAAATCGACCCGTTCAAAAAAATTGACGCTTCCGGCGAGCCACACGGAAGTCGTTGACGCATAGCGCGAACCGGACATACGCAAATTCCTCAACCAGATGCCATCAGAAATTCGCGCCGGTTCTTTTGATGAGCGCTGGCTGCCCGTCCCGAAACACGTAGACTTCTTCGATGAGCGAATGGGCGGCGCCGCCAAAGCAGTCCCGCCTTTCACCTATCGACGTGAAGGGCGTGCCCCCGCATCGACGTCAGTCGATCGCGCCCAGCATGCGGTATCCGGATCGGTGCGGAGCCATTGCCCGGCGTAAACCGGCGCGTCGTATTCAGGCCTTGATCCCCGGTCGATGCGAGAAATGCCGGGCAGCTCGCAGCGGTCGTGGAAGTGTGGAGGTCGTGGGCCTGCTTTCCCGCGTCTTCGGATGAATGCGATGCGGAAAACGCGCAGGCGCCGAATCCTGCCCAGGTATCGGTGTTCAGCTGCACGAGGCGAACATCGTACGTGCATGGGGGAGCTCGTGTATTTGCCGCGATAGGTCGGCCAGATGCCGACGTTGGTCGGTTCGCACGGCGGCGAAGTGCAGTGGGCCGTGCACTGCAGACCGTTCGCAGAGATTGCAGGGACAAACCTGCGTGGCAGCTCCAGGCACGGCCGTGTGTCATCGCCAAGAAATGGCTGCAATGTGTCGATGCAGGCTGGGCTGCAGGATTCGTCTGCCGACGCGTTATCACCGGCGCCGGCGGTCATGGCGTCCATGGTGCATCGTTGATCAGCCATGCATGGGTGACCGCATCCTGACTCCACGAGGGTCCCCGGCCTACCCGATGTATACCGAACTTAGGCCCCCGGCATTGCGCGAGGACTTCAACCTGTCATATGCGACGAGCGATGCGGCGGCTGCCAGGGCATCCCGGGGCGTGGCTATCAGCTAGCCTCCTAACGGATCCGGGTGATCGTGCTCGGGCGACACGGGCGTCTGCCGGTCCAGCGGCGTGTGCGGTCAAAATCATGAAGGCCGGAAAAAGAGCAAGCAGACGCATTAAGTTCCGAACCAGGGCGGGCAGGTGGCCCGGGACGGTATTGTTCCTGTCGCTGACGTTGGCAAAGTCCAGTGTCGCCATCACGATTTCTGGTTGGAAGCGTTGCCCAAACTCATGATGCGATTGCTGGAAAGCGTTCGAAAGTCGTGTCACGTCAATCGCTGGCGGGTCGGGCCAGGCAACCCGAGAAACCAGCTATGGACTCCCAGGGGGTATCTAAAACAGATCATGGCATCCGCCCGGCACGAAATTTGCGGAAATTTTGCATCTACCCGCTTGGCAGAGTGCTCAAGAGATCGTATGATGGCGGTCTTTCGTTTTCAGCGCAGATGCAGATCGACGCTGAAAGCGGAGTCTGACGATGATATGGCACTGATCGGTAGCACCCATGCTTGCCTTAGCCGGGCAAGGGCGGGAGATCGGTGGTCAGGCAGGCATCGGGAAGAGAGTGAAAATAATCTTCCGGATGTGCTTGACAGGGGCGCGATGTACCCCCATAATCGTCAGTTCTCTACGGAGGGGTGCCCGAGTGGCTAAAGGGGGCAGACTGTAAATCTGTTGGCTTACGCCTACGTTGGTTCGAATCCAACCTCCTCCACCAAGATATCAGCGCAGTGAGCGGTAAGGAATCGTTTGTGGCCCGTGCGGGTGTAGCTCAATGGTAGAGCAGAAGCCTTCCAAGCTTACGACGAGGGTTCGATTCCCTTCACCCGCTCCAGACCGCGAAGTTGAAGCGTAAAGCGCCCATGTGGCTCAGTGGTAGAGCACTCCCTTGGTAAGGGAGAGGTCGGCAGTTCGATCCTGCCCATGGGCACCAGCAGTAAAAAGTCAGTGTCTTGTTGTTTGCGCGCGGCGCAACCTGTGAAATTCCTTTTGGGAGTTGAAAATGGCCAAGGAAAAGTTTGAGCGGACCAAGCCGCACGTGAACGTTGGTACGATTGGTCACGTTGACCACGGCAAGACGACGCTGACGGCAGCGATCACGACGGTTCTGACGAAGAAGTTCGGCGGCGAAGCGAAGGCGTACGACCAGATCGACGCGGCACCGGAAGAAAAGGCGCGCGGCATCACGATCAACACGGCACACGTTGAGTACGAAACGGCTAACCGCCACTACGCACACGTCGACTGCCCGGGCCACGCTGACTATGTGAAGAACATGATCACGGGCGCAGCGCAGATGGACGGCGCGATCCTGGTTTGCTCGGCAGCAGACGGCCCGATGCCGCAAACGCGT
>NZ_QOBB01000432.1:0-2699 GCF_024704855.1 Burkholderia sp. HAN2018
CGGGCGTACGCGGCAGGCCGGATGGCCGAGCACGGCCGTCACGGCGGCCGCGCGGCTCGCGACCCACAGGCCGAGCGTGGCGTCGAACGCGAACGGCGGCCCGTCGACGAGCGCCGCATAGTAGGGATAGGGATCGCGGTGCGTAACCGCTGCGATGGGATCGGTCGGGTTCATGCAGACAGTATCGACGCAGTGCACCGCCGCATGTTTCGGGCCGGCGTGAAATGTCGCAGCGCGGGCGCCGCGTGCGACCGCCTCGCGATGTCAGGTGAATGTCAGGCAGCCGAGCGGTAGCGATGCGACTGCATGCGCATGCGGACACGCCCGGCCGAAATCGCGCGCGGCTCCGGCACCACGGTGTCGTGAGGGAACATTTCCTGCCGGAATTCGCCGTGTTCGTCGAACCACTGGCAGATCAGCCAGTCGCCGTCGTCGAATACGACCGGCCCGGCATAGGTCACGGTCATGCGCGGCCCGCCCGTCTTCAGCGTCACGACATCGCCGACGCGAAACCTGACGCGTTGATTTTCTCGGATCGTCATCGCTCTCTCAGCATTTTTATATATCGATATTCCCGGCAGCCCACCAACTGTTCATTCGAACGTGCCGCAGATTATCAATCAAAAAACCGGCCGGCAACTCCCCTTTTCAAAAATGTCATGATCGGGAAAATGCAACAATGCGCGCCATCGACACGCCCGGCGGATGCCCGGCCGCCCGATCCGGCGCGGCTTGCGCGCCGGACCCGGTCGAACGGGCGAAATGCGGAGAATAGACGATGTATTTTTCGTCGTCACCGACGTTTAATTCTGACGTGAAATCGATTGATTATTATCAATCAACTTTTCGATTGGGAACGATCCCACGATTTATTTACACTCATTCACCGAACAAAACCGGTGAATTATCCGGCGACGCAAACCAGCGGTTGATATCGCGCCCGGGAACGGCCGCTTGCGTGAACGTAAACGTGCCGTCCTGCGCCATCTCCTTCGCGGCGCGCAGGAACGCGCCGAGCGCGGCCCGCGCCAGTGCGCCGCCGACACTCACGCGCTTCACGCCGAGCGCCGCCAGTGCGTCGACGCTCAGCAATCCGCCCTGCAGCCCCATCACGACGTTCACGGGTGCGCCGACCGCCCGCGTCACCGCCGCGATGTCGTCCGCATCGGTGATGCCCGGCGCATACAGCACGTCGGCGCCCGCGTCGCGATAGGCGACGAGCCGCGCGATCGTGTCGGCGAGGTCGTGGCGGCCGTGCAGGTAGTTTTCGCAGCGCGCGGTCAGCGTGAACGGAAACGGCAGCGCACGCGCCGCGTCGACGGCCGCCGCGATGCGCTCGACCGCCGCTTCGTGCGCATAGATCGGCGCGTCGGCGCGGCCCGTCGCATCCTCGATCGACCCGCCGACCGCGCCGGCCTCGGCCGCGAGCCGGATCGTCTCGGCCACCGTGGCGGGCGCATCGCCGAAGCCGTTCTCGAGGTCGGCGCTCACGGGCAGGCCGCCCGCGGCGGCGATCTCGGCGATGTGATCGAGCATCTCGTCGCGGTCGATCGCATAGTCGGGCCGGCCTTTCGAAAAGGCGTAGCCGGCGCTCGTGGTCGCGAGCGCCTCGAAGCCGGCCATCGCGAGCAGGCGCGCGGTGCCGGCGTCCCACGGGTTCGGGATGATGAAGGCGCCGGCACGTGCATGCAGGGCGCGGAAGGCTTCGGCTTGGCGGGCTTGAAGATCGGAACGGGTCATCGCGGGCTCCAGGAGAAAGTTGACGGCCGAGCTTACGCCGATCGTGCACGCGACGTTTCAGCGTTCACCGAAATGTCGTCGCGCGACAGGAAAAAACCGATGCGCCGACTGCGCGCCGGAAGCCGGAAGCCGGAAGCCGAGAGTCGAGAGTCGGGAGTCGGGAGCCGGGAGCCGGGAGCCGGGAGCCAGGAGCCAGGAGCCAGGAGCCGGCAATCTGCAACCTGCAACCTGCAACCGGCAACCGGCAACTTGCAACCGACAACTTGCAACCGACAACGAGCGGGCCGCCGCCGCCCGTCCGTTGCCAGCAGATAGCCGCTTACCTTGCCGCCGGTGGCCCGCCGTCGATGCCGAGCAACACGTCGGTGACGGCTTCGGAGAAACGCATCGCGCGACCGTCGATCAGTACGCCGTCCGGATTCGACGGGTCCCGCGCGGCTTGCGGCACACCGTGCGCGAGCAGCACCCGCGCGCAAGCCTCCCAGTCGGCGGCGCCGACATGCTCCGGTTCGTTGACGGATGCCCAGGACAATGTGCCGAGCGCGTCGCTGCCGAACCCGTGCATGTCACGCCAGCTCGCGCCGTGCTCGAGGAGGAACGCCAGCAAGCCCGCATCGCCGCGAAACACCGCATGATTCAGCGCGCTCGCGTCCCAGTCGCCGCCCCGCGCCGCGATCGGCCAGCCCAGTTCGACCATGACCTTCACCGCGTCGCCCGACCCCCACGCGGCGGCATCCGGCAGCAGCCGCAGCCGCTCGCCGGGCAGCGCGCCCGGCAGTTCGGGATGCCGTGCCTGGATGCGTCGCGCATCGTCGGCCTCGGCGCGCGCGCAGGCCGCCACGAATGCGTCCTCGGCGTCGAGCGCCTCTTCCGCGCCCGCCGCACGCAACAACGCGGCGACCTCGGACAGCCCGGTCTGCATCGCCAGCCGGTACGCACTGACGCCCGCCGGGGTCCGC
>NZ_QOBB01000433.1:0-2706 GCF_024704855.1 Burkholderia sp. HAN2018
CCAGGGTGGGGCCCGGCCGAACGGCAAGCCGGCGAACGCGCCGCGCGATCCGGCCGTGCGCCGCGTGCGCCCGTGCGAACAGGACGCCGCGTGCGAGCACGCGCTGTTCGACCTGAACCGCTATTACCAGAAGCTGCGCCGCAAGATGCCTGCGCATTCGGCCGCGACGCTCGTACGCGCGCAGCGCGCGTGGGTCGGGTTCCGCGATGCGACGGCGCCGCTCGTCGGCGAGGACGGCCGCGTCGACCTGATCGGCGCGCGCATCGCGACGATGAAACGGCTGTCGGAGACGGCGGGCAACAAGTAAGCGCAACCGCGATGCCGGTTGTTCGGCGATAGGGCAAAACGGGCACCTTCGGGTGCCCGTTTTGCATTGGGTGGCACGCGATCTAAGCGGGCCGTCGCGTATCGTGCCCGCCGAACCACGACGGCACGAGCGCGAGCGCATCGTCGAGCGAGGCGAGCACGTGCAGGCTCAGCGCGATGATCTCGGGCGTCGGCGCCTTCAGGTCGGGCACCGTGACGACCGATGCGCCCGCGCCGGCGGCCGACTGCGCACCGAAATCGCTGTCCTCGAACGCGACGCATGCGTGTGCCGGCACGCCGAGGCGTTCGGCCGCGAGCCGGTAGACGGCCGGGTCGGGCTTGCCGCGCGCGACTTCGTCGCCGCCCGCGATCGCGCGGAAGAACGGCAGCACGCCGACCGCGTCGAGCCGCGCGCGGATCACCTCGCTCGCGGACGACGACGCGACCGCGCACGGAATGCCGGCTTGCGCGAGCGCGTCGAGCAGCGCGAACGCGCCGGGCTTCAGCGGAAACTTCGGATGCGGTTCGGGCGCCGCGAGCTGCTCGCGCACGCGGGTGCGCACCGCGTCGAACGTATCGGGGTTGCCGATCAGCCGCGCCAGGATCACCTGGCCTTCGGCGAACGAGCGGCCGACGATCTGCAGGTAGTCGGCGGTGGTCAGCGTGACGCCGTGCGCATTCGACACGTCGATCCACGTGTTCATGATGGTCCGCTCGGAATCGACGAGCAGGCCGTCCATGTCGAAGAGCGCGGCGGAAAAGGTCATCGGCGGCATTCGGGAAGCGGGGAAGGCGATGGGCGGCGCGACGGCCGCCCGAATGAAAAACGGACGCCGATGGCGTCCGTCCGGAACAGCGGGCTTACCGGCCGAGCGCGGCGCGGGCTGCCTTGACCGCCGCACGCACCTGGTCGGGCGCGGTGCCGCCCGGGTGATTGCGGCTGGCGACCGAACCTTCGAGCGTCAGGTAGCCGAACACGTCTTCGCCGATCAGGTGCGCGACGTTCGGCAGTTCCTGCTTCATCTCGTCGAGCGTCAGGTCGGCCAGGTCGATGCCACGGTCGTCGCAGATCTTCACGGCGTGCGCGACGGCTTCGTGCGCATCGCGGAACGGCAGGCCGCGCTTCACCAGGTAGTCGGCGAGGTCGGTGGCGGTCGAGAAGCCCTGCAGGGCGGCCGCGCGCATCGCGTCCGGCTTCACGGTGATGCCGGCCACCATCTCGGCGAAGATCCGCAGCGTGTCGGCGACGGTGTCGACCGTGTCGAACAGCGGCTCCTTGTCTTCCTGGTTGTCCTTGTTGTACGCGAGCGGCTGGCCTTTCATCAGCGTCAGCAGCGCCATCAGGTGGCCGTTCACGCGGCCCGTCTTGCCGCGCGCGAGCTCGGGCACGTCCGGGTTCTTCTTCTGCGGCATGATCGAGCTGCCGGTGCAGAAGCGGTCGGCGATGTCGATGAAGCCGACGCGCGGGCTCATCCACAGCACGAGTTCTTCGGAGAAGCGCGACACGTGCGTCATCACGAGCGCGGAAGCCGCGGTGAATTCGATCGCGAAGTCGCGATCCGACACCGCGTCGAGCGAGTTCGCGCAGATGCCGTCGAAGCCGAGCGTCTTCGCCACGGCGTGACGGTCGATCGGGTAGCTCGTGCCGGCGAGCGCGGCCGCGCCGAGCGGCAGGCGGTTCACGCGGGTGCGGCAGTCGCGCATGCGCTCGGCGTCGCGCGAGAACATTTCGACGTACGCGAGCAGGTGGTGGCCGAACGTGACGGGTTGCGCGACCTGCAGGTGCGTGAAGCCTGGCATGATCGTGTCGGCGTTCTGTTCCGCGAGGTCGAGCAGCGCGCCGCGCAGGTCGTTCAGCAGGCCGCCGATGCGGTCGATCTCGCCGCGCAGCCACAGGCGGATGTCGGTGGCGACCTGGTCGTTGCGCGAGCGGCCCGTGTGCAGGCGCTTGCCGGCATCGCCGATCAGCGCGGTCAAGCGCGCCTCGATGTTCAGGTGGACGTCTTCCAGGTCGAGCTGCCATTCGAATTCGCCGCGCTCGATTTCTCCCTTGATCTGCGCCATTCCGCGTTCGATCGCGGCCAGATCGTCGGCGCTGATGATCTTCTGCGCGGCGAGCATGTTCGCGTGCGCGAGCGAGCCGGCGATGTCGACGAGCGCGAGGCGCTTGTCGAAAAACACCGACGACGTGTAGCGCTTGACCAGCTCCGACATCGGTTCCGAGAAGCGGGCCGACCAGGCCTCGCCCTTTTTGTGCAGTTGGGACGTCATGGCGATTCTTCGAAGGGGGATGTTGGGCGGCGGCGCCGCCGAGAGAATCCCGCGATTCTAACATTCGCGGGCCTGCCCGCCGCGGCGCGCAGCCGTTCGCGGCGGCCAGCCGGCCGTGGCCCGCGCGGG
>NZ_QOBB01000434.1:0-2714 GCF_024704855.1 Burkholderia sp. HAN2018
CTCGCCGCCTACCGCCGGCATTACGACGCGTACGTCGCGCTGTGGCGCGACGCGCTCGCGCACGCGGCCGATCCGCCGCCGGCCGCGCGGCTCGACGGGATCGCGCGGATGGCGCACACGCTCTGCTACGGCGGGCTCTCGCAGGCGCTGCTGACGCTCGGGCCCGCGTTCGACATCGCCGCGCTGCGTGGCGAATTGCGGGCCGTGCTGCTCGCCTATCTGGCGGCGGCCGGCCGGTAGCATCCCTTAAGGGAAATGCCGGATTCGCATGTCGGCCGGGCAGGCGAGCCTTGCCGCCGTGTGCTTCTCTCCAAGGGCCATGAGAAAAATACATGGCTGCCATGACGAAGTTTCGTTTGTCCGCCGATATTGGCTCGGGCTAAATCATGCGGCAGATGCAGGCCGCGCGCGTCGCGCGGGGCCGCCCGAAGGACATCAGAAGGAGGAGTCATGCGAAGCGCCACCGCGCCCCGTTCGAAACTGCCCGACGTCGGGACGACGATCTTCACGGTGATCGGCCAGCTGGCCGCCCGGCACGATGCGTTGAACCTGTCGCAGGGGGCGCCGAATTTCGCGCCCGATCCGGCGCTCGTCGAAGGCGTCGCGCGCGCGATGCGCGACGGGCACAACCAGTACGCACCGATGGCCGGCGTGATGGCGCTGCGCGAGCGGCTCGCGGAAAAGACCGAGGCGCTGTACGGCGCGCGCTACGACCCGGCCACCGAGATCACGGTGATCGCGAGCGCGAGCGAGGGGCTGTACGCGGCGATCAGCGCGCTCGTGCATCCGGGCGACGAGGTGATCTACTTCGAGCCGTCGTTCGACAGCTATGCGCCGATCGTGCGGCTGCAGGGCGCGACGCCCGTGGCGATCAAGCTGTCGCCGGAGCATTTCCGCGTGAACTGGGACGAAGTGGCGGCCGCGATCACGCCGCGCACGCGGATGATCATCGTCAACACGCCGCACAACCCGACCGCGACCGTGTTCTCGGCCGACGATCTCGAGCGGCTCGCGCAGCTCACGCGCGACACGGGCATCGTCGTGCTGTCCGACGAAGTCTACGAGCACGTCGTGTTCGACGGCGCGCAGCACCAGAGCGTCGCGCGCCACCGCGAGCTGGCCGAGCGCAGCGTGATCGTGTCGTCGTTCGGCAAGTCGTTCCACGTGACCGGCTGGCGGGTCGGCCATTGCCTCGCGCCGGCCGACCTGATGGACGAGATCCGCAAGGTGCACCAGTTCATGGTGTTCTCGGCCGATACGCCGATGCAGATCGCGTTCGCGGAGATCCTCGCGCGGCCGGACAGCTATCTCGGCCTGTCGGCGTTCTACGAGGCCAAGCGCGACCTGCTCGCGCGCGAGCTGGCCGATTCGCGTTTCGAGCTGCTGCCGAGCGAGGGCTCGTTCTTCATGCTCGCGCGTTTCCGGCACTTCTCGGACGAAAGCGACAGCGATTTCGTGCTGCGCCTGATCCGCGACGCGCGCGTCGCGACGATTCCGCTGTCGGCGTTCTACACCGACGGCACCGACGCCGGCGTGATCCGGCTCAGCTTTTCGAAGGACGACGCGACGCTGGTCGAAGGCGCGCGGCGGCTGCGTTCGCTGTAACCCCCGTACGGCATCCGGCCACGGGCATCCGGCGACGGGTACGTCGCATCGACCAGACACAGGAGATCACGATGAAGCACACGGCCACCCTGAAACTCGCGTTCGCACTCGCGTGCGCCATCGGTTCCGGCGCGGCGCTCGCCGATGCGCAGACGCTGCGCTTCGGCCTCGAGGCGCAATACCCGCCGTTCGAATCGAAAGCGCCGAACGGCGACCTGCAGGGCTTCGACATCGACGTCGGCAACGCCGTCTGCCAGACGGCGAAGCTGTCGTGCAAATGGGTCGAGACGTCGTTCGACGGCCTGATTCCCGCGCTGAAGGGCCGCAAGTTCGACGCGATCAACTCGGCGATGAATGCGACCGAGCAGCGGCGCCAGGCGATCGACTTCACGACGATCATCTATCGCGTGCCGACCCAGCTGATCGCGCGCACCGGCAGCGGCCTGCTGCCGACGCCGGAGTCGCTGAAGGGCAAGCGGGTCGGCGTGCTGCAGGCGTCGATCCAGGAAACCTTCGCGAAGGCGCACTGGGAGCCGGCCGGCGTCGCGGTCGTCGCGTACCAGGACCAGAACCAGGCGTATGCGGATCTGGTCGCGGGCCGTCTCGACGCGACGCTCGTGCTCGCACCGTCCGGCCAGCGCGGCTTCCTGTCGCGTCCGGACGGCAAGGGCTTTTCGTTCGTCGGCCAGCCCGTGCACGACGACCGGATCCTCGGCAGCGGCATCGCATTCGGGCTGCGCAAGGGCGACAGCGCGCTGAAGGCGAAACTCGATGCGGCGATCGACAAGCTGAAGGCGGACGGCACGGTGAAGTCGCTCGGCCTGAAGTATTTCGGCGATATCGACATTTCGGCGAAGTAAGCGGGGCAGCGCGCGATGCAGAACCGGAACACGACCGCCGCGGGCGGCGAACCGGCGGGCACGCCGCTGTCGGGCGACGCGCTCGAAGCCGTGCTCGTCGCCGAACTGGGCGATGCGCTCGTCACGCGCGCGGCCGACATCGATCCGCGTTATTTCACCGCCTACAACGAGCCGGCCGGCGCGCGGCCGCGCGCGCTGGTGCGCCCGCGCGGTGTCGGCGACGTGTCGCGCACGCTTGCGCTGTGCGCG
>NZ_QOBB01000435.1:0-2698 GCF_024704855.1 Burkholderia sp. HAN2018
GGGCGTGGCCGCGTTCGGCGCACTCGCCGGCGGCGGCGGCGCGGCGCAGGTCGTGGACGGGTTGCGGATCGAAACGGCCGTGTCGGTCGCGCTGCTGGTCGCCGCCGCGCTGCTCGCGACGCTGGTGCGGCCCGATGCGCATCGCGGCGCATCGTCCGTGCGTCAGGCCGTGCCGGCGGCCGATTGAACGGCTGCGGTCATGCGTCGCCGGGGTCCCGCTGGATCAGGTGACGCCACGGAAAAACGTTGTCCTTGAAGTGACTCACGTAACCGCCGCTGCCGGCCTGGATCACCATGAACGACAGCCGCGGATGCAGCGCCTGCAGCGCTTCGAGCGCTTCCCGGTCGAGACAGGTGTTTCTCAGTGTCAGCGTGCGGAGCCGCTGGCCGGCGCGACTCTTCAGCAGGCGCTCGTAGGCGTCGAACGACGTCACGCTGCCGGCGGCGCGCTCGCGTTTCCACGTCGAATGCAAGGCGGTCGACTCGGAGAAATCGAGCCAGCCGAGCGACGGCAGGTTGTCGCAGTCCGCCAGATGGTCGATGAACTGCTGCGTGTCGTCTCCGCCGCCGATGCGCAGCCGCTCGAGATGCGCAAGCGGCACATCGAAGAAGCGCGCATCGGGCGCGTTCGGCACCGTCAGCTCGGCGAGAAACGGCGCCTTCGCGGCAAAGCGGGCAATCTCGCCGCCCTCCTGCATGATCAGGTCGCGACGCACGATCATCGACTGGTTGTGATCGGCCGGCTCGGTCGGCCGCACGTACAGCGAGCGCAGCATCGGAAAGCGCGCATCCGAATCGAGCAGCGGCCCGAAATCC
This sequence comes from Burkholderia sp. HAN2018, assembly GCF_024704855.1. NCBI lineage: Bacteria > Pseudomonadati > Pseudomonadota > Betaproteobacteria > Burkholderiales > Burkholderiaceae > Burkholderia > Burkholderia sp. HAN2018. The sequence continues at coordinate 817 of NZ_QOBB01000435.1, forward strand.
CATTCGCGCGTGCCGTTCGCCCCTTCGTCGATGCCGCTGAACGCGAGGTCGGTCACGAGATCCGCGACGTCCCGCAACGCCAGACACTGCAGCGTCCAGTCGAACGGTTCCTCCCAGGCGCCGCCGAAGTACCGGACGTGCAGCCCCGCCCGCATCGGCGCGACGGTGACATGGTTGAAATCGGTCTGCCACAGCGGCTCCGCGGGATCGGCATGGTCGCGCCCGTACTCGGCGCCCTCGCGCTCGCAGAAGTCGTGAATGCGCCGCTGCAGGTCGAGCAACAGCCGATAAGCGGCGGAATCCAGCGGATGGGACATGGCGATGCAGTTCCGGTCGGCAACGATCGCGACAGTCTATCCGACCGTGCAGCCGTCGCGCACGACGCTCATCGCCGCCGTGCGCCCGTTTCGTCGCCGACCTTCTTCACGACCGTCTCGCCCGCCTTCACCGGCCGGCCGTCGTCGTGGCGCAGCGCGAGCTTGCGGATCGCGCGCCCCGTCTGGCGGTCGACCAGCACCGAATGCGGCTCGCCTCGCGCGAACAGGTTCGCCTCGCCCCACTGCCGCAGCATCACGATCACCGGGAACAGCCCTTCGCCCTTCCTGGTCAGCACGTACTCCTGATACGCGCTGCCGTCGGACGCCGGCACGACGTCGAACACGCCCGCATCCACGAGCATCCTGAGCCGGTCGGACAGGATATTGCTCGCGACGCCGAGGCTCGCGCGGAAATCGCCGAACCGGCGCACCCCGTCGAACGCATCGCGCACGATCAGCAATGCCCAGCGATCGCCGACGATATCGGTCGCCCGTGCCACCGGGCACGGCGAATCCGCAAGACTTTTCTGCCTGGCCATGTGCCTCTCCGCAATCGTGCCGGCCGCCTTCGCGACAACGCCGGCCATCCGTGCACGGACGTCTCGCCCGCCGCACAACAGGTTGCATTTTAAAACCACTTTTCCTACACTCACACCAGTTTCAAATTGCAACTACTTTGCGCGAGGAAATCCATGGCGTCTTCCTGTCGTTCCGGCACCGTTGCATCGAACGCATCCGCGCCTGCCGCGCATCCGGCCGCGGTCGGCACCCTGTCCACGGCGCGCGTCGCGGCGCTGGCCGTCTGCTGCGCGGCCAGCGTCGCGAATGTCTACTACGCGCAACCGCTGCTCGATTCGATCGCGCGAGATTTCGGCATGTCGCAGGCGGCCGTCGGCGGCGTCATCACCGCGACGCAGCTCGGCTGTACGCTCGCGCTGCTGTTCGTCGTGCCCCTCGGCGACCTGCTGAACCGCAAGCGCCTGATCGCCGTGCAGCTTCTGCTGCTGACGGCGGCCTGCATCGGCGTCGCCGCATCGTCGACGCGCATTGCGCTGCTGGCAGGGATGGTCGCGGTCGGACTGCTCGGCACCGCGATGACACAAGGGCTGATCGCCTGCTCGGCCGCGCTCGCGGGCACCGGCGAACGCGGGCGCGTGGTGGGTGCCGCGCAAGGCGGTGTCGTGGTCGGGTTGCTGGCCGCACGCTCGCTGGCCGGCGTCGTCACCGACATCGCGGGCTGGCGGGCCGTCTATCTGGTATCCGGCGCGCTCGCGATCGCCATGCTCGTCGTGCTGTCGCGACTGTTGCCGGACGAGAACGGGCCGCGCGAGCGCATCGGCTACGCGGCGCTGCTGCGATCGATGGTGTCGCTGCTGCGCGACGAACGCGTGCTGCGCGTGCGCGGCGCGATCGCGCTGCTGATGTTCGCGGCATTCAGCATCTTCTGGAGCGCACTGGTGCTGCCGCTGAGCGCACCGCCGCACGCGATGTCGCATACGCAGATCGGCGCCTTCGGCCTCGTCGGCGCACTGGGCGCGGCGGCCGCCGCCCGCGCGGGCCGGCTC
>NZ_QOBB01000436.1:0-2536 GCF_024704855.1 Burkholderia sp. HAN2018
TCGTCGGGCTGTTCTTCATCGGCGGCGCGCTCGGCGCGGCGCTCGCAGGCAGTGCGTGGGCGTGGGGCGGGTGGAGCGCGGTGTGCGGCGTCGGGTTCGCGTTCGCCGGCGCGGCCGCCGTCTTCGGGCGCTCGGCCGGACGCGAAGCCGGCGCAGCGGCATTGACTCGCCCGCGCGCGTAAAGCGAGCCCCAAAAAGCGGAACGCCCCGCCCTCTCGCGAGGGACGGGGCGTTCGGCGCACCGGCGTCGGATCGAAATCAGTGACGGACCAGCGCCATCATCGCACCGAAGCCGACGAACAGCCCGCCCGTCAGCCGGTTGAAGATCTTCGCAACGCTCTGGCTCTTCAGCGTCGCGCCGATGCGCGTGCCGAACGACGCGTAGACGAGATACCAGCTCACCTCGATCACCGCGAACGTGACGACGAGAATACCGAATTGCGGCAGCGTCGGCTCGGCCGCGTTGATGAACTGCGGCAGCAGCGCGGCCGCGAACAGGATCGCCTTCGGGTTGCTGCCCGCGACCAGGAAACCGTTGCGGAACAGCACCCCGCGCGATGCCGGCGTGGCCTGGCGCGGCACGGTTTCGACGTCGGCGGCAGGCTGCTCGTCGTCCACGCGTGCGCGCCACGCCTTCACGCCGAGGTAGATCAGGTAGGCCGCGCCCGCGAAGCGCAACGTGTTGAACATCGCCGGCCAAGCCTCGAGCACGGCCCCGAGGCCCGCCGCCGACACCGACAGCATCAGTACCAGCGCGGAGAGGCAGCCTGCCATCGTCCATGCCGAACGCCGCAGCCCGTGGCGCGCGCCGTGCGTCATCACCAGCAGCATGTTCGGGCCCGGAATCGCCGACACGACGAACACCGTCGCCACGAAAAGCCACCACGTATGCAAGTTCATGACTGCCTCTGCCTCGATGCAAGGAAAACGAAACGTCGATTATGCCGGTGCGCCCGACTTCTGTCGCGGGGCGGATCAGCGGCCCGCGCGGCGCAGCGCGACTTCGCCGAGCACCGCGAAATCCTGTTCGCCGCCGCCGTGCGCAAGCGCGTCGAGCAGGTTGTCGCGCACGACGCTCGCCACCGGCAGCGGCACCGACACGGCGTCGCCGGCTTCCAGCGCCAGGCGAACGTCCTTCAGCCCGAGGCGCGCCTTGAAGCGCGCAGGCTCGTAGCGCCGCTCGGCGATCATCGAGCCGTAACCCTCGTAGACGGGCCCCGGAAACACGCTGCCGGTGATCACGTCGAGGAAGTCGCGCATCGCGACGCCGTGCGCGCCCAGCAGCGCGGACGCCTCGCCGAGCGTCTCGATCGCCGACGCGAGCGTGAAGTTCGCGGCGATCTTCGCGACGTTCGCGTGCTGCGGCAGCGAACCGAACCGCCAGGTCTTCTGGCCGATCGCGTCGAACAGCGGCTGCACGCGGTCGATCGCCTCGGCCGGGCCGCCCGCCATGATCGTCAGGCGCGCGGCGGCCGCGACATCGGGGCGCCCCATCACCGGCGCGGCGACGTAATGGATGCCGCGCGACGCATGCGCGTGCGCGAGCGATTCGGCCAGCGCGACCGACACCGTCGCCATGTTGACGTGGATCAGGCCGCGCGGCGCCTGCGCGAGCAACGCATCGTCGAAGATCTCGCGCGCGGCGGCATCGTCGGCCAGCATCGAGAACACCGCGTCGCCGCGAAACGCGTCGGCCGGCGTGTCGACGATCTGCGCGCCGACCGCGGCCAGCGGCTCGGCGCGCTCGCGCGACCGGTTCCAGACCCGCACCGTGTGTCCGGCCTTCAGCAGGTTCGTCGCGATTGCCTGCCCCATTTCGCCCAGCCCGATAAATCCGAGATCCATTTCCCGCTCCTTCGCTCCGTGAAGCGGGGAGTTAAACACAGATGCGGGGTGCCTGCAGGGCACGCGGCCGGCCATGCGCGGTGCCATACTGCGCGCATGGCGACCGCGACCTTCCGCTTCCACGACGAACTGAACGCGTTTCTCCCGCGCGCGCAGCGCGACCGCGCGTTCGGGCACGCCTGCGCGCGCGATGCGACGGTGAAGCACGCGATCGAGGCGCTCGGCGTCCCGCATACCGAAATCGGTCGGCTGTGCATCAACGACGTGCCGGCCGCGCTCGACCGGCCGCTCGACGACGGCGACCGGGTCGAAGCCTTTCCGGAGCGCGCGCAACCGGCAGCCCGCGGAGTCGCCGCGCCGCCACCGGGGCCATGGCGCTTCGTCGCCGACGCGCATCTCGGCGGCCTCGCGCAACTGCTGCGCCTCGCGGGCTTCGACACCTGCTACGACAACCACTACCGCGACGACGAACTGGCGGCGCTCGCCGCGCGCGAGGGCCGGATCGTGCTGACCCGCGACCGCGAGCTGCTCAAGCGGCGTGCGGTCGAGCGCGGCTGCTACCTGCACGCGCTGCAGCCGGCCGACCAGCTGCGCGAACTGTTCGAGCGGCTCGATCTCGCGCCGCACATGCGCCCGTTCCGGCTATGCCTGCGCTGCAACGCCCCGCTGCATCCGCTCGACGCGGCCGCCG
>NZ_QOBB01000437.1:0-3644 GCF_024704855.1 Burkholderia sp. HAN2018
GACCGGCCTGTCGTCGGCCAATAGCTCGATCACGTCACTGTCGACCTCGACCTCGACGGGCCTCTCGTCGGCGAATAGCTCGATCACTTCGCTCTCGACGTCGACCTCGACCGGCCTCTCGTCGGCGAATAGCTCGATCACTTCGCTCTCGACGTCGACCTCGACCGGCCTCTCGTCGGCGAATAGCTCGATCGACTCGTTGTCCACCTCGACCTCGACGGGTCTGTCGTCGACCAACAGCTCGATCACGTCGCTGTCCACTTCGACCTCGACGGGCCTCTCGTCGGCCAACAGCTCGATCACTTCGCTGTCGACCTCGACCTCGACTGGCTTGTCGTCGGCCACCAGCTCGATCGGCTCGCTGTCGACCGGCCTCTCGTCGACCGATAGCTCGGTCACCTCGCTGTCGACTTCGACGTCGACCGGTCTGTCGTCGGCGAATAGCTCGATCACGTCGTTGTCGACCTCGACCTCGACGGGCTTGTCGTCCGCGACTAGCTCGATCGATTCGCTGTCGACTTCGACCTCGACGGGCCTGTCCTCGGCGAACAGCTCGATCGATTCGCTGTCGACTTCGACCTCGACGGGCCTGTCCTCGGCCAACAGCTCGATCACCTCGCTGTCGACTTCCACGTCGACGGGCCTCTCGTCGGCGAACAGCTCGATCACGTCGTTGTCCACGTCGACCTCGACCGGCATCAGCTCGTTGTCCACCGGCCTGAGCAGCACGAACAGCTCAGTGTCGTCGCTGTCGACCTCGACCTCGACGGGCCTGTCCTCGGCGAACAGCTCGATCACCTCCCTGTCCACGTCGACCTCGACCGGCATCAGCTCGTTGTCCACCGGCCTGAGCAGCACGAACAGCTCGGTGTCGTCGCTGTCGACCTCGACCTCGACGGGCCTGTCCTCGGCGAACAGCTCGATCAGCTCGCTGTCGACCTCCACGTCGACCGGCCTCTCCTCGGCCACCAGCTCGATCACCTCGCTGTCCACGTCGACCTCGACCGGCATCAGCTCGTTGTCCACCGGCCTGAGCAGCACGGACAGCACGATCCTGTCGCTGTCCACCTCGACGTCGACCGGCATCGGCTCGCTGTCCACCGGCCTGAGCAGCACGAACAGCTCGGTGTCGTCGCTGTCGACTTCGACCTCGACCGCGATCAACGCCGCGAAGACGCACTACTACAGCGTCAACGACAACGGCACGCAGCAGGCCAACTACGACAACACGGGCGCCACCGGCACCAACGCACTCGCCGCCGGCGTGAACGCCAGCGCGGCAGGCGCGAGCAGCGTGGCAGTCGGCGACGGTTCGAACGCGCAGTCGGCAGGCGCGGTCGCGATCGGCCAGAACGCATCGGCCACGGGCGGCAAGGCCGTGTCGATCGGCTCCGGCAACACGGCAACCGGCGACGGCGCCGTCGCGATCGGCGACCCGAGCATCGCGACGGGTACCGGCGCGGTCGCACTGGGCGCGAACGACACGGCGACCGGCAACGGCGCAGTGGCGCTCGGCAACGCGAACACCGCGAACGGCGCCAGCGCACTCGCCCTCGGCAGCTCGAACCAGGCCACCGCGGACAACACGATCGCGCTGGGCAACCAGTCGACGGCCAGCGCCGTCGGTGCGCAGGCCTACGGCTCGGCTGCCAAGGCCACGGCCGCCGATGCGCTCGCCTTCGGCACGAACGCGCAAGCCAACGTCGCCAACTCGATCGCACTCGGCGCGAACTCGGTCACGGCCGCGGCCGTCGGCACCTCCAGCGCCACGATCGGCGGCGTCACGTACTTCTTCGCGGGCAGCTCGCCGGTCGGCGTGGTGAGCGTCGGCGCACCGGGTGCGGAACGCCAGATCACGAACGTCGCCGCCGGCCGGATCTCGGCCAGCAGCACGGACGCGATCAACGGCAGCCAGCTCAACGCGACGAACAATGCGGTCAACGCGCTGTCGACGTCCACCGCATCGAACGTCGCATCGCTGTCGACCGGCATCAACTCGCTGTCGACGGGCCTGAGCACGACGAACAGCAACGTGGCCTCGCTGTCCACGTCGACCTCGACCGCGATCAACTCGCTGTCGACCGGCCTGAGCACGACGAACAGCAACGTCAACTCGCTGTCGACGTCGACCTCGACGGGCCTCGGTTCGCTGTCCACCGGCCTGAGCACGACGAACAGCAACGTGGCCTCGCTGTCGACCGGCGTGACCAACATCAACAATCAGTTGAACCAGCTGTCGACGTCGATCAACAACAACACGACGCGCGCCGCCAACAACAACGGCATCGCGGCCGACATGAACGGCAAGGGCACCGACGTCCCGACCGTCACCGCGGGTTCGAACTCGGTGGCGATCGGTGCGAATTCGAACGACGGCGGTCGCTCGAACGTGGTGTCGGTCGGCAACGACCAGCAGCAGCGCCAGATCACGAACGTCGCGCCGGGTACGCAAGGCACCGACGCGGTGAATGTGAACCAGCTGACGCAGGTGCAGACGACGTTGTCGACGGCACTGTCGGGCCAGCAGGCGCAGATCAACTCGCTGGGTTCGCAACTGCAGCAGACCGACCAGATGGCGAAGCAGGGTATCGCGGCCGTCGGCGCGATGGCGTCGATCCCGCAGCTCGATCGCGACGCCAACTTCGGGATGGGTGTGGGCACGTCGACCTTCCTCGGCCAGAAGGCGATGGCGGTCAACATGCAGGCGCGCATCACCGAGAACCTGAAGGCGTCGATCAACGGCGGTTTCAGCGGCGGTCAGAAGGTGATCGGCGCCGGCATGCTGTACCAGTGGAAGTAACGCGTCGCGCCGCCAGGCCGCCCGGCTCGCCAGCCGGACGGCTTGCGGCGGCCCCGACGGCCGGACGAGCCCGCCGCGCAACCCGTGGCGGGCTTCAGTCAACCCAAGTTTTGAGGATGTAACCGTGAACAAACTCGCTCTTGCGCTCGCACTTTCCGCAACGGCCCTCGCCGCGTGCTCGACCGCATCCGGCCCGACCTTCAGCGCCTCCGAACTGCAGCCGCGCGACGGCGTGCGCACCTTCCAGGTGGACTGCCACGGCCTGCTGTCGGGCCCGGAAACCTGCATGAAGGCCGCCCGCAAGATCTGCGGCGAAGAGCCCGTGCGCGCCGTCGATTCGGCCCGCGCGCTGCGCGACAAGTCCGATCCCGCGACGCTCGTGTTCCAGTGCGGCGCGGCGCCGGCCCAAGCGGCGCAGGCCGCCGCGCCGGCGACAGCCGTCGTCGAACAGGTCAACCTGTCGGGCGACGCGCTCTTCGCCACCGACCACGCGACGCTCGCCCCGACCGCGCGCGAATCGCTCGACCGGTTGCTGAGCGAGCGCGCCGACCACACGTACTCGCAGGTGAGCGTCACCGGCTTTACGGATTCGGTGGGCAGCGACGACTACAATCTCGCGCTGTCGAAGCGCCGCGCCGAATCCGTCGCGGCCTATCTGAAGGCACACGGCCTGAAGACCGATTCGCTGACGGTCTCGGGTCGCGGCAAGGCCGACCCGGTCGCGTCGAACGCGACGCCCGAAGGCCGCGCCAGCAACCGCCGCGTCGAAATCCGCCTGCAGCACTGAGCGGGCCGCCGCCGCGCGCGGCGCCCCGATCCGGCCGGCCGTCAGCGCCGCGCCGGA
>NZ_QOBB01000438.1:0-2632 GCF_024704855.1 Burkholderia sp. HAN2018
ACCAGCAGCCCGAGGCCGACGCCGCCCGCGAGCACCGTCGGGCCGCGCCGCACCAGCGCGGCAATCAGCGTGCGCACGGGGGCGCCTCGGGCCGGTGGTGAACGGCGGCGAAGCCGGGGCAGGCGGCGGATGGCATGCGGTTTCCTCGAAAGGGGGGCGGGCCGGTACGGGATATCCGTCAGGCTATTCCTGATTATTGGCGAAGTAAAATGATATAAACTGCATCGGTAACAAGAGATAGTGATATGAACATTCCTCTGCTCGAAACCTTCCGGGCCGTCGTTCAGGAAGGCAGCGCGCTGCGTGCGGCCGAACGGCTCGGCTGCACGCAGTCGAACGTCACCGCGCGCCTGCGCCAGCTCGAGGAGTCGCTCGACGCGCCGCTGTTCGACCGGCACGGCAAGCGGCTGGTGCTGAACGACGCGGGGCGCCGGCTGATTCCGTATTGCGACCGCATCCTGCGCCTCGTCGACGAAGCGACGCAGGTGGTGCGCGAGACGCCGGTCGCGCGCAGCTTCCGGCTCGGTTCGATGGAAAGCACGGCGGCCACGCGGCTGCCGGCGCTCGCCGCCGCGTTGAAGGCGCACGATCCGGCGCTCGGCCTCACGGTGCAGATCGGCAGCGAGCCGGATCTGGCCGACGCGCTGCTGCGCGGCCGGATCGACGCCGCACTGACCGCGCGCGCGGTCGTCCGGCCCGGGTTGCGCTACGAGCCGGCGTTCGCCGAAGAGATGGTGCTGGTGAGCGCGGCCACCGTCACGCGGCGGCAGGTACTGGCCGACAACACGGTGCGGCTGCTCGCGTTTCACGACGGCTGCCCGTATCGCGCGGTCGCGGAGCACTGGCTGAAGGCGCGCGGCATCGCGATCGGGTCGGTGGCGTCGTTCGGCACGTTCGGCGCGATCCTCGGCTGCGTGGCAGCCGGCATGGGCGTCGCGATCCTGCCGAAGCGGATCACGACCGAGCACGTGGCGCGCAAGGAGCTGCGGACGCACGCGTTCGACGATCTCGACAACGTGACGACCTATCTCGTCACGCCCGAAGAAGCGCCCGCGCTGCCCGAGCTCGACGCATTGCGCGCGGTGCTCGGCCGGCAAGCGGGCGCGCTGCTCGCGCGTTAGCGGAGTACAACGCAAGCGCACCGCACCGCATGCGCGGCGCCGATCGCACCATGCGGAGACACTAGGCGGACTCGACCGCCCGTTCGTCCGCGAAGAAGTCGGCCTCGATCTCGCGGATGCGCCGGCAATCCTCGAGCAGACGCTCGAACGTCGGGCTGTAGAGGCCGACAGTGCCGAGCGCCGTCTGCAGGTCGGTCGTCACGCGCAGCGTGTCGCCCACCTTGGCCCATTGCTTGAGCCCGACGAACGACGGCAGCGCCTGGATCGCCTGCCAGGTGAAGTCCTGCCGGAGCACGCCGTTGCGCGACGACAGCAGCAGCACGTGCCCGCAGTAACCGCGGAAATCCGTCGGCGCGGCGGCTTCGCCGAACAGCCGCTCCGGATGCAGCACGGCCTCGACGGCGGCCGATACATGGTTCTCGCCGCTGACCGCGCTCGTCAGCCGCGGATCGAGGCTGCCGTGCAGCCGCGCGTTCAGCTCGACGATCGTCGGGCCGTCGGCCGTATCGAACAGTTCGAGATGGGTCGGCCCGAAGCGGACTTCCAGCGCGTCGAGCACGTCGGCCGCGTAGTCGAGCAGCGGCGCGTAACGCGGGTCGGCGTGATTCAGCACCAGCATCTTGTCGAGCCGCGGTGCATGTGTGCGGTCGCGGTGCACTTCCCACAGGCTGACCACCCGATGGCGGCCTTCGAAGGACACCGAATCGACGATGTATTCCTGCCCCTCCGAATAGCTCTGGATCACGATGTCGTCGTTCGGCTGGTTGTAGAGCGAGCGGGTGGCGAGCACGTCGTGTGCGGCGGCCTCGACCTGGTCGAGTGTCCGGCAGATCTTCACGCCGGCCACGCCCGCGCTGCGGGCCGGCTTCACCACGAGCGGCAGCCTGCCGTGCGCGCGCGCCCAATCGAGCGTGACGTCGACCGACGTGCTGTGGAAGTGGGCCGGTGCGCGCAGGCCGGCCTGGCGGATGCGCTCGTTCATCGCGTACTTGTCGCGGCGCGCGGCCGACGTTGCGAGCGGATTGCGGTACGGCACGTCGAGCCGCTCGGCCAGCGTGTCGGCCAGTTCCAGCGCCGCGTCGAGGCCGTGCAGCACCGCGCCGATCCGCAGGTCGGCCAGCTGCGCGAGCGTCGCGTCGAGGTCGCCGCGATGCTGGACCTGGCGGATGTAGTCGGACGGGACGAACTGGTTCCGGTAGATCTCCGGCAGGTCGGGGTCGCTGATCACGTGCGCGCAACGGATGCCGTAGGCGCGAAACGCGGGCGCCAGGTAGGCGGCTGTCGACGCGCCGTCGACGATCAGGACGGTATCGATGAAACGATGCGGCATGGATTCCTCGCTGGGCTGTGGGATCGGTTGAAGGAGGCGGCCGGTGCGGGATCAGGCCCGCGGGCCGGATTCGGGCGCATCGCCGGGCCAGCGTGCGGCCAGCACGATGCAGACGGCCACGAGCGCGGCCGCGACGGCGAATGCGTGTGCCGCGCCGGCCACGATCGCGGCGCCCTGGCCC
>NZ_QOBB01000439.1:0-2560 GCF_024704855.1 Burkholderia sp. HAN2018
CGGGCGTGCGCTTCCTCAGCTCGGGCGCGCCGGCCGGACGTTCGCCAGGCCGGCCGTTCGACACGGCGGCCGAGGCGCGCTGAAAGGCGTGTCGGCCTCCGCAACATTCTTCATACTTGTTGCACCAACCGATAAGAAAGCCCGTTGAAAGCCTGAGTCGGCGCGCCACTGTTACTGCCCAGGAAACAATCTATCGTCAAAATCAGCGTTTACCCTGAACCTTCCGATGACTAAGATTCGATCAATCGCTTAAGACATGGTGTCAAGAGCGAACTCAATAAAACACCGGAGGTCATCATGAAATCGCTCGTTTCCGCAGTCGTTGCCGCTGCCGCCCTGTCCGCTTCGTTCGGCGCATTCGCCCAAAGCACCGTGACCCGCGCGCAAGTGAAGAACGAACTGGTTCAGCTCGAAAAAGCCGGCTACAAGCCGGGCCTGTCGAGCCCGTACTACCCGAACGACATCCAGAGCGCCGAAGCGCGTGTTCATGGTGCCGACACCAGCGGCTACGGCGCGCAACCGGCTCCGGCCGTCCACTCGGGCGCTCCGGCCGCAACGTCGTCGAACGCTCGCGACTCGATCTTCTTCGGCCAGTAAGCCGATGCGCCCCCGACGGGCGCCGCGCGCAGCGCGATGAAGAAACATCAGGACGAGCCCCGTTGCGGGGCTCGTCCTTTTTTATGAAACGCATACCTCCGCCGCCCGGCAGCGGGTGGCTTCGCCCGGGCGCCTCGCGTCCGGGCGCTTTTTCATCCTGCGCGGCAGGTGTGCAGGCAGGATGAAGCCGCGCGTGCCCGTCAGTGCGGTGCAGCCGCGGCGGGCGCCGAACGCGACAGCACGCGCCACCGCGACAGCAATTCGTCGCGATCGACGTAGCAGCCCTGCAGATGCCGGCGGCCGGTCGACGGATCGAACTCGGTGCGCGCATGCAGCACGCGCCGGTTGTCGAACGCCCACATGTCGCCCGCCCGCAGCCGGCGCTGCACGCGAAAGCGCGGCTCGCGCGCAAGCGCGAGGAACCGCCGGTACGCGCGATAGACGGCCGCGACCGAACCGGCCGGCGCATCGAGCGGCCCGCGCAGGAAGTTCGCGACGCGCACCTCGGTCACGTTGCCGCGTGCATCGAGCCCGATCACCGGCGCCGAGCAGCGATAGTCGCTGTTCGCACTCTTGTTCCAGAACTCGAACGGCGTCGACGCGAGTTGCTCGAAATCGGCCGGATGCTCGCGCCGCAGCGCATCCGCCAGCGCGAAGCCGTCGAGGAACACGCTGTCGCCGCCGGTCGCATCGTTCGCCAGGCAATGCAGGAACTGCACGCCCGGCTGCAGCTCGCGGGTCGGCAGATCGGTATGCGGCGGCAGGTTCAGCGACGTATACGCATTGCTGTCCGGGCGCGGCTTCGATTCGACGTCGAACAGCACACCGAAATTGCTCTCGCGGATCAGGCCGATGCGGCGCGCGATCTCGTCGACGCGGCCGCGCTCGGCCGGCACGCCTTCGACGAGCGTCAGCCCGGTGCGCTGCAACGCGGCGAGCCACGCGCGCAATGCGCCGTCGTCCTCCATCACGTCGCGCCACGCGAACACGCCGATGGCCGTCGCGTCGTCGCCGGCCCACACATGCCGCCCGTGCGCGGCCTGGCGCTCGGCGCGCGACGCGTCGTCATACGCATGCGCGCGCAACCATCCCGGCGACCACGCGCTGCGATGTCCGTCGTTCCACTCGACATGCAGCGCGCCGTCGGCTTCGATGTGCACCGCGCGCGCGGCGAGATCCTCGCGCGCGTCGGCGATCTCGAATACCTGTTCACGCGTGACGGCATGCACGCATGCGGAGCACGCGCAGTTGTCGCGCAGCCAGTCGAAATGAAACGGCGATCGTCGCGTGTCGCTCCACTCGACGTCCACCGCTGAGTCGCCAATCGCGACCGCCGCAATGGTCGCGTCGACCGAAAACGTCCGCCAGTCCTCGATACGGTGTTGCGCTGCCTGCATCGTTGCCTCCCGGAAACGCCCGCTACGCGTGTGGTGCGAGCAGAAACCCGCCGACCGTCCGGTGCATCCGCGCCGCCTGCGGGCTCGTTCCGAGCGCGCGCCAGCAGCCGTGCACCAGCCCCTCTCCCATCCAGTAGTGCGCGGCACCGCCGGCCGCGCGAATCCGTTCGACATACACGCGCGCATCGTCGCGCAGCGGATCGTGTTCCGCGCCGATCGCGAGGACGGGCGGCAGGCCGTCGAAACGCGCAGCCGCGAGCGGCACCGACGCGCGCAACAGCGGATTGCCGTCTCCCAGCGCATCGGACAGGCCGCCGCTCCAGTACAGCGCGCGATAGCGATGGACATCGTCGAGCGTCAGCATCGGTGCGTACGCTTCCGTTTCGCGCGCGGGCGATTGCGGTTCGAACCCGAGCATCGGATAGACGAGCGCGATGCCGTCGACACCGCCTTCGCCCGCATCGCGCAACGCAGTGGCCACGGCCGCCGCGAGCATGCCGCCCGCGCTGTCGCCCGCGAGCGTCAGCGGAGGCGCGCACGGCCCGAACGGCCAGCGCGCGTCGCGT
>NZ_QOBB01000440.1:0-2623 GCF_024704855.1 Burkholderia sp. HAN2018
ACGGCCGCGCGCCGGGCCGCCGCGATCCGGGCGCGTGGGGCGACCGCACGCCGGCCGCCGTGACCGAATCGTGGAAGTCGCTGCAACCGGGCTTCCAGCGGATCGTCGACAAGTATCCGAAGCTGGAAAAGACGAACCACTACGCGCATCTCGGCACGCTCGGCACCGGCAACCACTTCATCGAAGTGTGCGTCGACGAAGCGGACCACGTGTGGTTCATGCTGCACAGCGGCTCGCGCGGCGTCGGCAATGCGATCGGCAGCCTGTTCATCGAACTCGCGCAGGCCGACATGCGGCAGCACATCGCGAACCTGCCGGATCGCAACCTCGCGTATTTCACCGAGGGCAGCCGCCACTTCGACGACTACGTCGAGGCGGTCGGCTGGGCGCAGGACTATGCGCGGCGCAACCGGCAGGCGATGATGGATGCGGTGATCGGCGCGGCGCGCGGCGTGATCGCGAAGCCGTTCTCGGTCGACGAACACGCGGTGAACTGCCACCACAACTATGTGCAGCGCGAACGCCATTTCGGCGAAGACGTGCTCGTGACGCGCAAGGGTGCGGTGTCCGCGCAGAAGGGGCAGCTCGGGATCATTCCGGGCTCGATGGGTGCGAAGAGCTTCATCGTGCGCGGGCTCGGCAACCCGGAAAGCTTCTGCTCGTGCAGCCACGGCGCGGGCCGGACGATGAGCCGCACCGAAGCGAAGCGCCGCTTCACGGTCGACGATCAGGTGAAGGCGACCCAGGGCGTCGAATGCCGGAAGGACTCGGGCGTCGTCGACGAAATCCCGATGGCCTACAAGGACATCGACGCGGTGATGGCAGCCCAGCGCAGCCTCGTCGAAGTGGTGCATACGCTGCGCCAGGTGGTGTGCGTGAAAGGATAGCGCGGTGCGCGGCCGATGGCCGGCGGCCGCGCGCAACGAGAGAGAAACGACAATCATGAAAACGGAACAACTGACTGCCGTGCGCAGTGCGCACCCGGTCGACCCGGCCGTGCGGGCGCGCGTGATGGCTGAGCTCGCGGAAGTCGAGCGCCGCCATGACGTGAGCGTGCTGTTCGCGTGCGAATCGGGCAGCCGCGGCTGGGGATTCGCCTCGCCGGACAGCGACTACGACGTGCGCTTCGTGTATGCGCACCGGCGCGACTGGTACCTGAGCGTCGAAGCGCAACGCGACGTGATCGAGCGGCCGCTCGACGACGAGCTGGACGTCAGCGGCTGGGAACTGCGCAAGGCGCTGCAACTGCTGCGCCGCTCGAACCCGACGCTGCTCGAATGGCTCGACTCGCCCGTCGTGTATCGCGAAGACGTGCGCTGGGCGCCGCGGCTCAGGTCGCTGGCGTCGGCGTTCTTCTCGCCGGTGCGCGGGCGTCATCACTACCTCGCGATGGCGAAGAAGAACTTTCGCGGCTATCTGCAAGGCGACACGGTGCGTTACAAGAAATACTTGTACGTGCTGCGGCCGCTGCTCGCGGTGCGCTGGATCGACGCGGGGCTCGGGATGCCGCCGATGCGTTTCGCGGCGCTCGTCGACGGCACCGTGCACGAGCCGTCGGTGCGCGCGGAGCTCGACGCGCTACTCGCGCTGAAGATGAGCGCGAATGAAAGCGAATACGGGCCGCGCCGGCCGGCGATCCACGCGCTCGTCGAGACGATGCTCGCCGATGCCGAACACGATCGCGAATACAAGCGGCCGTGGGGCGACGTGGCGATGCTCGACGCGTTCCTGCGCGACGTGGTCGACGCACGATGAAAAGCGAACGGCGCGATGCCTGCGGGCATCGCGCCGTTTGCGCATCCGTGCACGTGCGCCCCGTGCCGGCCAGCAACGTACGTGCCCGCACACGACGCGCCGCCGCCGCGATCGGCGCCCATTGCGGCTGTATACTCGAAACCGTTCCGCAAAGCTCGCCCCTGCATGCGCCGCTGCCTTCGACCGCCCCGCTTGCTGACGATGCGCTTGCAGTCCGACGTCTTGCGCCCGCCCATCCACAGTCGATACGAACCGTCATGTCGCACCGCCTTTCGCTCGCCATCGCCGCCCTCCTCGCCGTTTCCCCGATCGTTGCCCAGGCCCGTCCGCTCACGCGGCCGCCGGTCGAGCGCGACTTCAAGAACTGGTCGGTCGTCTGCGACAACGTCAATCGTTGCATTGCCGAAAGCCATGCCGACGACATCGACGACTCGCGCACCAGCATCATCCTGCGCGTGACGCGCGATGCCGGCCCGGACGCGCAAGCCTCGCTCGCCCTCTATTCGTCGGCGCCGCTGGACCTGCGCACCGCACGCGCGGACGGCCGCCCGTTCGATGCGATGGCGGCCCAGTGGCATGCGTTCGGCGGCAAACCGGACGACGACGAAGCACACCCGTTCCGGATCCGCACCGACGATCCGGCAACGGTTGCCGCATGGCTCACCGCGGCGCGCAACGCGCAACTGCTGAGCTTCGGCGATCCGGCGTCGGCGCAAACCGCCCGGACGCCGTTGACGGGGTTGAACGCCGCGCTGCTGCTGATCGACGACACGCAGGGCCGGGTCGGCACGACGACGGCGCTGCTGCGCCCCGGCAACCGGCCCGCGTCGTCGGTGCCGGCCGCGCCGGCACTGCCGCCCGCCGTCGT
>NZ_QOBB01000441.1:0-2608 GCF_024704855.1 Burkholderia sp. HAN2018
CGCAGCAGCCTGCGGACGGCACGGCCGCGACAGGCGGCGCCGTGCCGCCGGCCGCCGTCGCGGTCGCGCCGGAAGTGCCGCAAGCGTCGCAAGCGCCGGCCGTCACATTGCCGACGGTGGTGGTCGTCGGCACGACGCCGCTGCTCGGGATCGGTACGCCGCTGCAGAAGGTGCCGGCAAACGTGCAGACGGTACGCGCGGCGGAACTCGATGCGCAGCACCGCGCGACGCTTGCCGACTTCTTCGCCGCGAACCTGCAGAGCGTGACGATCTCGGAGGCGCAGGGCAATCCGTACCAGACGGACGTCAACTATCGCGGCTTCACCGCATCGCCGCTGCTCGGTACGCCGCAGGGGCTGTCGGTGTTCGTCGACGGCGTGCGCGTGAACGAACCGTTCGGCGACGTCGTGAACTGGGACATCCTGCCGACGCAGGCAATCGACCGGATGCAATTGATACCGGGCTCCAACCCGGTGTACGGACGCAATACGCTCGGCGGCGCACTGGCGATCACGACGAAGAACGGCAAGTCGAACCCGGGCGGCGAAGCCGAGGTGTCGGGCGGCTCGTGGGGCCGCAAGACGGCCGCCATCGAGCAGGGCGGCACGATCGGCTCGAACCTCGACTACTACGCGACGGCGAACGCCGCGAACGACGGCGGCTGGGCCGACCACAATGCGAGCCGCGTGCGGCAGGCGTTCGGCAAGCTGCGCTACACGGATTCGGACACGACGCTGTCGATTTCCGCCGGCGGCGCCGACAATGCGCTGTACGGCACCCAGACGATCCCGCGCTCGTTCCTCGACAACCGGAAGCAGGCGTACACCTATCCCGACCTGAACCGCAACAGCGCCGGCTACCTGACCTTGTCGGGCGATCGCTTCTTCGGCGAGCACGTCGAGCTGAGCGGCAATGCGTATTATCGGCACCTGCGCAACACCAACATCAGCAGCAACAACAATACCGATTACGGATCGGTCGGCGACGACGGCACGGTCGACACGGTGCAGGGCACCAACGCGCAGTCGACGATCGTGACCGACAGCTACGGCGGCAGCCTGCAGCTCACGCTGCTTGGCAAGCTCGGCGGGATGGCGAACCAGCTGATCGCGGGCGTGGCGGCGGATGTCGCGAACTCGAGCTACGTCGCATCGTCGCAGGACGCGTATTTCACCGACACGCGCGCGGCGATCGGCGTCGGCGATTTCGAGCCGCAGACCCGCGCGAAGACGCGCAATGCGAACCTCGGCGTGTACCTGAGCGATGCACTGTCGCTGACGCCGCACTGGACGCTGACGGTGTCGGGCCGCTACGACTGGTCGAAGGCGCAGATCGGCGACGAGAGCGGCGTGCAGCCGCTGCTCGACGGCAACCATACGTTCTCCCGGTTCAACCCGGCGCTCGGGCTCAACTGGAACCCGGTCGCGGGCTTCACCGCCTATGCGACGTACAACGAAGGGATGCGCTCGCCGACCGCGATCGAACTCGCATGCGCGGACCCGGCCGCGCCGTGCTCGCTGCCGAACGACTTCATCGCGGACCCGGCGCTCAAGCCGGTGATCTCGAAGACGTTCGAAGCCGGCATGCGCGGCCGCATCGGCGCCGCGACGACCTGGAGTGCCGCCGCCTACCGCACGACGCTGACCGACGACATCCAGTTCATCAGCAGCCCGGCAAGCGCGCAGGGTTATTTCCGCAACGTCGGCGATACGCAGCGGCAAGGCATCGAACTCGCGGGCCGCACGCGGTTCGGCCCGCTCGGTGTCGGGCTTTCGTACAGCTATGTCGATGCGACCTACCGGTCGTCGTGGACCGAGCACAGCCCGGCGAATTCGGCGGCCGACGCGAACGGCAACGTGGCCGTCAAGCCGGGGGACCATATCCCGGGCATTCCCGCGCACACGGTGAAGCTCCGGCTCGACTACGCGGCGACGCCCAGGTGGGATATCGGCGCGAACGTCACGTGGCGCAGCGGCGTGTATGCGCGCGGCGACGAGAACAACCAGGACGTGAACGGCAGGATTTCAGGCTACGTGCTCGTCGATCTCGACATGCGCTACCGGATCACGAAGCGCTTCGAAGTCTTCGCGAGCGTGACGAACCTGTTCGACAAGCGCTATGCGAGCTTCGGCGTGCTGGGCCAGAACTTCTTCAACGGGCCGAATCACACGTTCGACGGTGCGAATCCGGTCAACGAGCAGTTCGTCGGGCCGGGCGCGCCGCGCGGTGCGTGGGTCGGCGTGCGCTACGCGTGGGATTGAGCTTTGCCCGGCTGCGTGCATTGCCGCGTCGCAGCCCGAGCGGCGCTCAAGATGTGCGCGACGGGCCCGGTCGGGCGAGCGGTGCCGCCGCGAACATCGCCGCCACGGCGCGCGCGATGCTGCGTGCCAATGCCGGGTCGCTTGCGAGGTGCCCGGCGCTCACGTGTTCGATCGCGGCCGCGGGCACGGCACGCGCGAGGCGGGTGACGTTGGCGGCCGGGCAGACGGGATCGTGCATCCCGTGCGCGGCGAACAGCGGCACGCCGGCCTGCGCCGCCCGGCGCGCGAGCGCGAGCACGCGGCGCTCGCCGAGCCAGCAGTCGTGTCGCAGGTAATGCGCCTGGATC
>NZ_QOBB01000442.1:0-2619 GCF_024704855.1 Burkholderia sp. HAN2018
GCGAGCCGGGCGCCACGCCGTTGACGAGCGCGCCCGCCGGACGCGGCAGCCCGAACGCGGCGGCCAGCCCGATGCCGACATCCTGCACGTCGACGCCAAGCGCGTTGCCGGACAACGGCTCGCCCGGCTCCTGGGACTGCTGCGCCTGCGCCTGCATCTGCTTCTGCAGTTGTGCACGCACCTTTGCGGCAAACGCGATCGGAATCGCGAACGTCATGCTCGCGTAGCGGTCGGTGCCCGTATACACCTGCACCGCGATGCCGATCACGTCGCCCGCGCGATTGAATACGGGGCCGCCCGAGTTGTCGGGGTTCGGGGCGATGTCGGTTTCGAAGAACGGAAACGCGCTGCCGTCCGGCAGCCGGTGCGACGTCGCGCTGACGATGCCGGCCGTGACCGTGTTGCCCGATCCGTCCGGCGCGCCGATCGTCATCACCGGTTCGCCCGCGCGTACCTTCGCCGAATCGCCGATGCGCACGAACGGCAGTTTCGTCGCGGTAACGCGCAGCACGGCGACGTCGCTTTGCGGATCGACGGCCAGCACGGTCGCCTTGAATTCGCGGCGGTCCGTGAGCCGCACGGTCACGTCGGTCGCATCGTCGACCACGTGCGCGGAGGTGAGGATCAGGCCGTCGGCGCTGACGATGAAACCCGAGCCGGTGCCCGATACCGCACGCGGCGCCGTGTCGGGCGCCGGCGTCTGCGGGCCCGGCGCGGGAGGCGGCGCGCCGCGCCGGAAGAATGCGGCGAGCGGATCGTCGGGATCGAGGATCGTGAACGACTGGACACCGGCCTGCTGGTCGGGTGCGGCAGTCGTGACGGTCACGACCGCCGGGCCGTAGCGGTCGACGATCGCCGGAAAATCGACCGGCATCGCATAAGGCATCGCACCCGGCCTTTGCTTCGTCGCGGGTGGCGTGGCGGATGGCGACAGGGTTCCGGAAACGGCGGCCGGCGAAGGCAGCAAACAGCCGGCAAACACGCCCCCGATCAACGCGGTGCGAAGCACGGCGCGAGCAAGCGTCTGGCGAACCACGGTGCACCTCCCCCGGGAGTCGCGGCGCCGACATGCGCGAGACGCGCAGGCGCCTGACAAGCACCGGTACACGCATCCATTTATAGTCCACGCGGCCTGTTCGAACATACGAATCGAAACCCGTATGCCGGGGTGGCCGGCAAGTGCGGAGCCGCGATGGCGGTCGTTTCGAACAAAGTCGGCAATTCGTCAATCCGCACAAGTCCGATTGTCGTGCGCGGCGGTGGGCGGTTTGTGCCGGTATGCGGAGCCGAACCCGGCGGCTGCATCCGGCCGATGTACGAAAAACAGCCCGCTGACAGCGGTGAACTTGCTGCTGCCGACAGCCGAGAAGCGGTATCGAGTCAAAGGTCGGCGGCTTCCTGCACCTGATCGCCGCGCCGCCGGCTCAGGCAACGCGTACGCACGTCACGCCCCGCCCACCCGCTCCGCAATCGCCGACAGCATCCGCAACATCGGCTCGAACGCGTCGGCCGACGTATTGCCGAAACCGAGCACCAGCCCGTTGCCTGCCGATGCCGCATCGATCGAAAAGCCCGACAGCGGGAACGGCCCGATGCCGTGGGCGCGCGCCGCGTCGACGATCGCGCGATCGCGGTAGCGCGCAGGCATCCGCAGCGCGAGATGCAGCCCGCACGGCCCGCCCTCGATCTGGTGCGGCACGCTCAGGCTGCCGTCGAGCGCGGCGAGCAGCAACCGCCGCCGGTCGCGGTACAGCCGGCGCATGCGGCCGAGATGCCGGCCGTACTCGCCCGTCTCGATGAAATCGGCCAGCGCGAGCTGCACGTGGCGCGTGCCGCCGCGCAGCATCTCCGGCAGCACCGGCCGCACCGCGGCCAGCAGCGCGTCGGGCAGCACGAGAAAACCGATGCGCAGCGCCGGAAACATCGTCTTGCTGAACGAGCCGAGATAGACGACGGGCGAATCGGGCGCGAGCCCGTGCATCGCGCCGATCGGCTCGCCGGTGTGACGGAATTCGCTGTCGTAGTCGTCCTCGATGATCCACGCGCGATGCCGGCGCGCGGCATCGATCAGCGCGAGCCGGCGCGAGATCGACAGCACGGCGCCGGTCGGGAACTGGTTCGACGGCGTCGTATAGACGAGGCGCGGCGTCCGCTCGCGCCAGTCGTCCGCTTCGGCGCGCAGCCCTTCCGCGTCGACCGGCATCGGCACGACGTCGAGGTCGGCCGCCTGCATCGCGGTGCGCGCGCCGCGATAGCCGGGCTCCTCGACCCACACCGTATCGCCCGGGTTCGTCAGCAGCTGCGCACACAACGAGATCGCCCCCTGTGCGCCTTCCGTGATCACGATCTGCTCGGGATCGCAGCGCACGCCGCGCGTCACGGCCAGGTGGCGCGCGATCGATTCGCGCAGCGCGCGCTCGCCGAGCGGATCGCCATAACCGAGCAGGTCGCGGCCGCTGCGGCGCAGCGCTCGGTCGATCGCGTGACGCCACGCGTCCACCGGGAAGTGCGTCAGCGCGGGCACGCCCGGCCGGAAACCCTCCGTTTCGCCGGTGCCGATGCGGCTCGGGCGAATGCGGCCGAGCCGCTGCGCGACGGCCGGCGGCGCGGCCGTCGTGA
>NZ_QOBB01000443.1:0-2613 GCF_024704855.1 Burkholderia sp. HAN2018
CGTCAGCGCATCCTGCCGCGCCCACGCGCGCTGCAACGCGGCCGCCGCGCGATCGGCCAGCGCCGCCGCGGCGATCGCCCGCACGCGCATGTCGCCGAAGCGCTGCAGCGTGTACGGATCGTCGCTCGCCTGCGCGACCTCCGACTGTATCCATGGGCGGCCATGCTTCAGCACGTAGTCACGCGCTTCCGCCAGCGCACCTTCCGCGAGCCCGACGAACAGGTTCGTCAGCACGAGCTGCGACACGAGCGTGCGCAGCGTCGCGCGCGGTGTCGGCGGCGCCTCGGAGCGGTGCAGCACCTCGTCCGGCGCGAGCGTCACGCCGTCGAAGTTCACGCTGCCGCTATCGGTCTGGCGCTGGCCGATCGGATCCCAGTCTTCGTTGACCGTGATCCCCGCGCGATCGGTCGGCACCACGCCGAACACGGTGCGGCCCGCTTGCGGATCGTGCGCGGACACCGTCATGCGCTGCGAGCCGCGCGTGCCCGAACAGAAGCCCTTCACGCCGTCGAGCCGGTAGCCGCCGTCCGGCGTCGCGGTCGCCGCCAGCCGCGTGTCGAGCGGGTTGACCGCATTGCCCCACCACCAGCGATGCTCGACCGTGCCGCGCAGATAGCGTTCGCGCTGTGCCGCGCTACCCCACACGTCGACGCTCACCACCTGCAGGATCTGAAACCCGACCAGATGCGCGAGCGCGCTGTCGACGCGCGCGATCCGCCGGATCGTGTCGTAGATCGCCGGCCACCCCGCTTCCTGCCCGCCGAATTCGCGCGGCACCGCGAGCGTCAGCAGGCCCGCGTCGGCGAGCCACTGCTTTTCCTGCGCGGCGTGGCCGCCCGCGCGATCGCGCGCGGCGGCGGTTTCGCGCAGCGTTTCGATGACGCGCGCCAGTGCGTCCGGATCGACGGCTGACACATCCGTTGCAGCGGCGAGCATCGCCGGGCCGCGGGGATCGTTCATGCGACGGCTTCCTGTTCCTGGGTCGAGACAGCTTCCGACAACGGCACGAGTTTCCCGAGTTCGCGCCTGCCGGTCAACCGCGCGAGGATCTCGCGCCGCCAGTCGTCGTAGATCGCGCGGTATTCGGCGATATCCGCGCCGAACACGTGCGCGGTGTGCGCGTACTCGTCGTGCAGGTAACCGTCGAGCCGCGCCTGCGTTTCCTCGTCGGCCGCGATCACGCGATCGATCAGCGCGTCGCGTTCGGCCGCCGGCAGCGCCTTCAACGTGTCGAACCACCACTGGACGATCTGCACGCGATGCCACTCCTCGTCCGGCCGGATCCGGTTCTCGCCATGCTCGCGCATCGCGCTGTCGCCGATACGGCCGGTCTTGCGCTGGATCCACAGCTTCGCGAGGATGTGCAGCTCGTAATGCCACTCGAACGCGAGAAAGCCCGCGACGTCGCGCACCGCGATGTCGCCGATGCGCGCCCAGTGCGCGGCGACGAGCCGGTCGATTTCCGGCAGCGGATCGCGCCCCGTCAGTTCGGTCACGCGCTCACGGCCGATCACCGCGTGCGCGCCGTCGTCGCCGAGCTGGCGCGACAGGATCAGCTGGAAATGCGGGTCGTCGCGGAACAGCGTGTCGATCGCCTTCGCGACGACCTGCACGATGAACAGGTCGTGCGACGCCATCTTCGTGTAGTAGTCGGCGACGGCGGCCAGTTCGTCTTCGCCGCGCGGCTCGCGCGGCGGTGTCGCCAGCTTGTCCGGGAAGCCGGGACGATGGCGTCGTGCGACGTCCAGGAACAGTGCTTCCTCGAATTGTCCGTTCCATTCGCGCGGCGCGCCGATGGGTAAGGTCATGGGTATCGTTCTCTCAGGGTCTTCAATGAAAAGAGCCGGCGCTTGTGGCGCCGCTCAGGTACGCCGGGTCACGCGTCGGACCAGGCGGTCGCCCGTGATTTGCACGGCCGAAACGAGTGCGATCAGGATCACGATCACGGTCGCCATGACGGTCGTGTCGAAACGCTGATAGCCGTAGCGGATCGCGAGATCGCCGAGCCCGCCCGCGCCGACGGCACCCGCCATCGCGGTCGAGCCGATCAGCGCGACGACGGTGATCGTGAAGCCGCCGAGCATGCCGGGGAGCGCCTCGGGCAGCAGCACGTGCCAGACGATATGGCGGCGCTTCGCGCCCATCGCGAGCGCGGCTTCGATCAGCCCGCGATCGACTTCGCGCAGGCTCACCTCGGCGATCCGCGCGAAAAACGGGATCGCGGCGATCGACAGCGGCACGACGGCCGCCCATACGCCGATCGTCGTGCCGATCAGCACGCGCGTAAACGGCAGCAGCGCGACGAGCAGGATGATGAACGGCGTCGAGCGGAACACGTTGACGAGCGCGCCGAGCACCGCGTTCACGCCGCGCCGCTCGTAGATGCCGCCGGGCGCGGTCGTCACGAGGATCACCGCGAGCGGGACGCCGAGCAGCGCCGCGACCGCGGCCGACGCGGCGACCATCGACAGCGTGTCGCGGATCGCGTCGAGCAGTTCGGGCCACCAGAGGTCAAACATAGCCGAGCACCTCCGCGTGATTCGCGTGGCGGCGCGCGCGTTCGAGCAGCGCCGCCACCGCACCGCCGCGGGCCGCCGGCTGGCCGGCGTCGTC
>NZ_QOBB01000444.1:0-2527 GCF_024704855.1 Burkholderia sp. HAN2018
TCAGCACGAGCGCATCGGCGGCCGGGCGGGCGGCCGCATCGGCGCCGATCGGCGCGGACAGGTCGGGCGCGGTGCGAAAGAGCCGTGCGGCGTGGATGCCCGGTTCGTGCAGCGCGTCGTCGAAGCGTTCGCGCAGGTGCGGCACGTCGATGCGATCCGGCGGCAGCACGAACAGCGCGAGATGCGCGCCTTCGCCGTCGCCGGCCTCGATCGTCAGTTCGCCGACGCGCCGCTGCGTGCCCGTCATGCGCTCGAAGTTCGCGAGCGACCATGCGGTCTGCTGCGTGAACGCGCGCCGGTACGCGTCGCCGTGAAACACGTCGAGCGCGTCCGTCACGTACAGCGCGAGGTACTTGCGCGGGCCGCGATCGGTCGCGCGAAAGCGCCGCGCATGCGTGAAGCCCGGAATCGCGACACGTTCCTGCATGTGCTCGCGGTCGTACCACGCGTTGAAATCGGCTTCGTGCGCGGGGTCGATATCCGTCCAGACGCAAAGCTGGCCGTGCGGAAGGGAAAAGCGGGTCATTGCGGGTTCCTCGTGACGGGGGCGTGTCAGGAACCGCAGTGTCCCGAAGACGGGCCGTGCCCGTCCAACAAGAAAACAAATTCGCGGTGAACAGGTTTTCTTATGAGCGGCGCGGGCGGCGTTTCGCGGGGGACGTGGCGGGCGGTGCGGATGGCGTCGTGCGTTTCGCTTTCGCCGGTGTTTTGGCGGTTGCCTTCGTCGCGGGGCGGGCGGGTGTGGTGTCCGCGCGATCGGCCGTGGTCGGTGTCGCCGTCGCCGGCTTGGAGTGGCTTGCGGCGGCCGGCATCGCGCGCGCGACTTCGCTGGCCAGTTCCGCGATACGCGCGGCCACCGGCAGGCCCTGGCTGCGGTACGACGCGACGAGCGGCAGCGCGGGGAATTCGGGTTCGACGTCGAGCAGCTCCAGCGCACCTTCGTGCAGTTCGCGCCCGATGATCGCGGGCGGCAACGCGGCCACGCCGAAGCCGTCGGCGACGAGGCGGATCATCGCGGCGACCGACGTGATGCAGTTGATGCTGGCCGGCCGCTCGACGTCCGCGAACAGCCGTTCGATCGTCGCGTGCGGCCCCGAGTGGCGCGAGAAGCTGATGATCGGGAATTCGGCCAGGCGCGCGACGTCGAGCGGCTGGCCGCCGAGCCCGAGGCGCGGGCTGGCCGCCCAGCGCACCGGGAATTCGCACAGCGGCAGGTTCGTGAAGTCGGGGCCCGGCACCGGGTCGGTCTGCAGGATCAGGTCGACGCCGTCGGTGCTGAGCAGGCGGATCAGGTGCAGCGTCGTGTCGCTCGTGATCTCGACGTCGAGGCGCGGATAGCGCTCGCGCAGTTGCGCCATCAGCGCGGGAAACCAGCTGTGCACGATCGATTCGATCACGCCGATGCGGATCAGGCCCGCGTCGCTCGCCGCGTCGATGTCGCGCCGCATTTCGCCGTCGAGCCGCACGATCCGCTCCGCGTACGCGAGCATGCGGCGCCCGGCGGGCGTGAGCGTGGCCGAGCGCGTGTTGCGGTCGAACAGGCGCACGTCGAACGCTTCCTCGAGCGACGCGATGCGGCTCGACACGGCGGCCTGCGTCGTGTGGAGTTTTTCGGCCATGAGCCGGAAATTTTCCAGCTTCGCGAGCCAGACGAAGGTTTCAAGAAACCGGATGTTCATCGAAGTCCGAAACGTGAGGCGGTGCCGGGCGGGGCGGCGGGACCGGTCGATGGTAGCGGATTTTCGGCGCCGGGAAACGAGTGGGCGGCGTGGTGCGCGTCATGGGGGCGGACGGGCGGCGGCGTGCCGGCAAGCCCGCACGACGCGCCTGGTGCAACGAAGGGTGACGCGGGCGGGGCGCCCGCGCGCATCAGAGCTTGTCGAATGCGAGCGTCGGCACGTCGACGACCATCGCGCCGCCGTCCGCGACGAGCGTCGCACCGGTCACGAACGACGCGTCCGGCGACGCGAGGAACGCGCACACGGCCGCGATCTCGTCCGGGTCGGCCGCGCGGCGCAGCGGCACGTCGGCGCTGACGCGCGCATACGCGCCGTCGAGCGTGTCGCCGTGCGCCGACATCAGCGGTTCCATCTCCGCATCGGCCATCGGCGTGCGGACCCAGCCGGGGCACACCGCGTTCGCCCGCACGCCGTGCGGCCCGTAGTCGCGCGCGAGCGACCGCGCGAGCCCGAGCAGCGCATGCTTGCCGACCGTGTAGCCGCACACGCCGGGCCCGGCTGCGAGCGCGGCGATCGACGCGACCAGCACGATGCTGCCGCGCTGCGCGATCAGGTCGGGCAGGCACGCGCGCGCGCTCACGAACGCGGTGTCGAGGTTCGCGTGCATCGCGTCGCGCCACTGCGCGTCGTCGGTTTCATCCGCGCGGCCGAGCCCGTGGCCGCCCGCGCATGCGACGAGCGCGTCGACGCGGCCGACGCGTTCGGCGATATGCGGCAGGAAGCGGGCCCAGTCGGTGGCGTTCGCGGCATCGCCGGCAAGCGCGAGGCCGCCCGTCTCGGCGGCCAGC
>NZ_QOBB01000445.1:0-2456 GCF_024704855.1 Burkholderia sp. HAN2018
CGACGCGGCGGCAGCCGGCGCCACCGTGCGCGCGGCCGGCGCCGGGCACTCGTTCTCGCCGCTCGTGCAGACCGACGACGTGATCCTGTCGCTCGACGCGATGCAGGGCGTGATCGACGTCGACCGCGACCGGCGCGTCGCGCGCGTACATGCCGGCACGCGGCTGTGGGCGCTGGGCCCGGCGCTCGCCGCGCACGGCCTCGCGATGGAGAACCTCGGCGACATCAACGTGCAGTCGATCGCCGGCGCGACCAGCACCGGCACGCACGGCACCGGCATCACGCTCGGCAACCTGGCGACGCAGATCGACAGCCTGACCTTCATGTGCGCGGACGGCAGCGAGATTCGCGCGAGCGCCGACACGCATCCCGAACTGTTCGCCGGCGGCCGGATCGGGCTCGGCGCGCTCGGCGTGCTGACCGAGATCGGCCTGCGCCTCGTGCCCGCGTTCAAGCTGCGCCTCGAGCGCGGCGGCATGCGGCTCGACGATTGCCTCGCTCAGGCGGACACGCTGATCGCCAAGCATCGCTCGTTCGAGTTCTACTGGTTCCCGCACACGGACACCGTGCTGACCAAGGCGTGGGACATGACCGACGAGCCGGCCGACGCAGTGCACTGGGCGAGCCGCGCGTCCGAGTCGTTCCTCGAGAACACGGTGTTCGGCGCGCTGTGCGGGCTCGGCCGGCGCGTGCCGGCGCTGTGCCCGGCGCTGAGCCGGCTGTGCGCATCGACCGTGTCGGCCGGCCGGCACGTGGATGCGAGCTACGCGATGCTGTCGACGGTGCGCCGCGTGCGCTTCAACGAAATGGAGTGGTCGGTGCCGGCCGACCGCGGCGCCGACGCGCTGCGCGAAATCCGCGCATTCATCGCGCGCCGCAGCTTCCCGCTGATGTTCCCGCTCGAATACCGCTGGGTGCGCGGCGACGACATCTGGCTGAGCCCCGACTACGGGCGCGACAGCGTACGCATCTCGGCGCACCAGTATCGCGGGATGCCGTTCGACGCGTATTTCTCGGGCGTGCAGGCCATCTGCCGCAATCACGGCGGGCGGCCGCACTGGGGCAAGGTGCACGCGATGAAGGCCGCCGAGCTGGCGGCGTGCTACCCGCACTGGGACGATTTCCTCGCGCTGCGTGAGCGGATGGACCCGCACGGCCGCTTCCTGACGCCGTACCTGCGTACGCTGTTCGGCCTGCCGCAAAGCGCAGGCGCAAACGCAAGCGCCACCGCTCGCGCCACGCCGGCCCACCGGGGGACACACCCGATGCACGAAACGGCCGGCGCCGCGCAAGATCGGCCGCGATCCAGCCAGGAGGCCTCATGAGCACAGCCACGCTGCACGCGGCCGCGCCGTCGCGTCCCGATCCGTCGACCGGCGCCGTCGTCCGCCTTGCGCTCGCGTTCGCGGCCGCCACCAACGGCCTGATCCTGTCGCCGTTCCTCGTCGCGGCGGTGATGACGCGCTTCCGGCTCGACGAAGGCACCGCGACCGCGCTCGTCAGCGCCGAGATCCTCGGCATCGCGATCAGTTGCGCGCTGCTGTCGCACCGGATCGCGCGCGCCGCGCGGCCGTTCACGCTGGCCGGCCTGATCGGCACGATCGCCGGCCAGGCCCTCGGCGCGGTCGCGCCCGGCATCGTGTCGGCGGCGCTCGCACGCGGGATGACGGGGCTGTTCGAGGGGATGCTGTTCGTCGTCGTCGCGTCCGGCGTGTCGCAACGCGCATCGACCGACCGCCTGTGGGGGCAAATCAACCTGCTCGCGGGCGTCGTCAACGGCGGCATCCTCGTGCTGATCTCCGCGCTGCCGGCCGCGTGGCTCGGGCGCTGGGTGTTCGCGCTGCTGGCCGCCGTCGTCGCCGTGCTGGCGCCCGCGATCCGCGGCATCGACGCGTTCGCGAGCGCGCCCGCGCAGGCCCGCTTGCGCGCCGGCACGCTGCCGTGGCGGCCGGTGATCGCGATCTGGGTCGTGACGGCGCTCGTCTACGGCGTGCAGGCGTCGCAATGGGCGATCGCCGGCTTCGTCGGCGAGCGTGCCGGGTTGTCGCCCACGACGATCGGCGTGCTGCTGTCGGTGTCGTCCCTGCTCGGCTTCGTCGGCGCGGCGATTCCGTCGCATCCGGCCAGCCACCGGCACCGCCTCGCGCTGATCTGGGCCGCGCAGCTCGCGATGATCGCGTCGATCGAATGGTTCTTCGGCGCGCGCGGCGGCAGCGCGTACTTCCTGAGCCAGTTCGTGCTGAACAGTGCGTTCTTCGTGATCGTGCCGTTCCTCACCGGCATGCTGTCCGACGTCGACCCGGACGGCTCGCTCGTCGCGCGCACGCTCGTCATCACGTTCTTCGCGGCCGGCATCGGCACCGCGCTGTCGGGCGCGCTGCTCGGCCGCTTCGGCGGCACGCGCGTCGCCCACGTGCTGTGCGTGGCCGTGCTGGCCGCCGCCCCGTTCGTGCGGCT
>NZ_QOBB01000446.1:0-2450 GCF_024704855.1 Burkholderia sp. HAN2018
TCGCGGCCGCATCGGGCGCCACGCCGTTCGCGGTGCTGCTCGCCGCGCTCGATGCGCTGCTCGCGCGCGCGACGGGCGATGCGCGGATCTGCGTCGGCGTGCCGGCCGCGAACCGCGAACGCGCGGAAGTCGCCGGCCTGATCGGCTTCTTCGTCAACACGCTGGCGATCGACGTCGACGTGCCCGCGCACGGCGATTTCTCGTCGCTGGTCGCGCGCACGCAGCGTGCGCTCGTCGACGCGCAGATGCATCAGGACGTGCCGTTCGAGCAGGTGGTCGACGCGCTCGGCGTGCCGCGCAGCGCGAGCCACCATCCGCTGTTCCAGGTGATGGCCGCCTACGGCGAGCGTCGTGCGTTGCCGGCGCTCGGCGCGGCGTCGGCCGCGTTGCTGCCGTCCGGTACGCCTGCCGCGAAATTCGACCTGACGCTGTCGGTCGAAGCGACGCCGGACGGCACCTTCGACGCCGCGTTCATCTACGCGCTCGACCTGTTCGATGCGGATGCGATCGAACGGCTGGCCGCGCGCTTCGTCACGCTGCTCGCCGATGCGCTCGCGCGCCCCGACATGCCGGTCGGCGATCTCGACTGGCTGCCCGCCGCCGAGCGCGCGCAGCTCCTTGCATGGAACGCGCCGGCCGGCGCGACCGATGCCGAGCCGTTCGTGCCCGTGCATGCACGTATCGCCGCGCATGCGCAGGCACGGCCCGACGCGCGCGGCGTCGCCGATATCGATCGTGCGTTCACGCGCGGCGAAGTCGATGCGCGCGCGGCCCGCCTGGCGCGCCATCTGGTGGCGGCCGGCGTACGGCCGGAAATGCGGGTCGGCGTCGCGCTGCAGCGCTCGGTGGACCTGCTCGTCGCGCTGATCGCGGTCTTGAAGTCGGGCGCCGCGTTCGTGCCGCTCGATCCGGCTCATCCGCGCGAACGGCTCGCGCAGATCGTCGGCGACGCGAACATCGCGCACGTGCTGACCGACGGCGCGAGCGCCGCGTCGCTGCCCGAGCTGCCGGCGCTGCGCGTGTGGCGCGCCGATGAAGTCGCTGCGCTCGACGAAGCGGCGCACGTCGTGCTGCCGGACGTGCTGCCGGGGCACGCGGCTTATGCGATCTACACGTCGGGCTCGACCGGCAAGCCGAAGGGCGTGATCGTCGACCATGCATCGTTCGCGCTGCATTGCGCGGCGATCGCCGAGCGCTACGGCGCGGGCGAGCAGGACGTGTTCCTGCTGTTCCAGTCGGTCAACTTCGACGGCGCGCATGAAGGCTGGTTCTCGCAGTACATGTCGGGCGCCGCCGTGTCGGTGACGGCCGACGTGCTGTGGCCGCCCGCGCAGACCTGCGCGATGATGGTCCGCGACGGCGTGACGATGACCTACGTGCCGCCCGGCTGC
This sequence comes from Burkholderia sp. HAN2018, assembly GCF_024704855.1. Lineage (NCBI taxonomy): Bacteria > Pseudomonadati > Pseudomonadota > Betaproteobacteria > Burkholderiales > Burkholderiaceae > Burkholderia > Burkholderia sp. HAN2018. Next base: position 1,392 of record NZ_QOBB01000446.1, read on the forward strand.
GCCGCGCAGCTCGCCGAATGGGCGCTCGCGCACGGCGCGCCGCCGACACTGCGGTCGCTGACCGTCGGCGGCGAAGCGACGTCGCGCGAGGCATTCGCGATGCTGCGCCGCGCGCTGCCGAACGTGCGCGTGGTCAACGGCTACGGGCCGACCGAGACGGTCATCACGCCGACGCTGTGGATGTTCCGGCCCGGCGACGATCTCGCGAAGCTCGGCGACGCCGCGTACCTGCCGATCGGTACGCTGGTCGGCGCACGCACCGCGCACGTGCTCGACGAGCGGCTGCATCCGCTGCCGGTCGGCGTGATCGGCGAACTGTACCTGGGCGGCGAGGGGATCGGCGTCGCGCGCGGCTATCTCGACCGCCCGGCGCTGACGGCCGAGCGTTTCGTGCCCGATCCGTACGGCGCGCCGGGTGCGCGGCTGTACCGCACGGGCGACCTCGTGCGGCGCCGCGCGGACGGCGTGTTCGACTTCATCGGCCGCGTCGACCACCAGGTGAAGCTGCGCGGGCTGCGCATCGAACTCGGCGAGATCGAGGCGCAGCTTGCCGCGCACGACGCGGTGCGTGAAGCATGCGCGGTCGTGCACGGGCAGGGCGCACTCGCGCAGCTCGTCGCGTACGTCGAGCTGACCGCCGACGCACGGGCGGCCGCGCAGCCGGTCGAAGCCGCGACGCTCGACGCACACCTGCGCCGCACGCTGCCCGATTACATGGTGCCCGCGCAGCTGATCGTGCTGGACGCGCTGCCGCGCAACGCGAACAGCAAGGTCGACCGCGCACGGCTGCCGGCGCCCGTGCGTGTCGAACGCGCGTACGAAGCGCCGCAGGACGGCGACGAAGCCGCGCTCGCGGCGATCTGGTGCGACGTGCTGAATCTCGAGCGTGTGGGCCGGGGCGATCACTTCTTCGATCTCGGCGGCCATTCGCTCGCCGCCGTGCGCGTCGCGACGCGCGTGGCCGAACGGCTCGGCCGCGACGTGCCGGTGCGCGCGCTGTTCGAAGCGCCGGTGCTCGCGCAGTACGCGCGTCAGGTGGCCGATGCGCCGCGCGCCGCG
>NZ_QOBB01000447.1:0-2418 GCF_024704855.1 Burkholderia sp. HAN2018
TCGGCGCTCACCGCCCGGCTCCCGGCGCGCCGCCGCCGGCGCGCGACGCAACCGCCAGTTCCTCGCCGAAGCAGCGCTGGTAATACTCGGCGACGACGGGCCGCTCGGCGTCGTCGCACTTGTTCAGGAACGTGAGCCGGAACGCGAGCGCCGGATCGCGGAAAATCCGGCAGTTCTCGGCCCAGTTGATCACCGTGCGCGGCGACATCAGCGTGGACAAATCGCCGGTCGCGAAGCCGTTGCGCGTAAGCTCCGCGAGGCTCACCATCGATTCGAGCAGCGGGCGGCCGGCTTCGTCGGCGAGTTCGGGCACGCGCGCACGCACGATGCCGATCTCCTCGTCGCGCGGCAGATAGTCGAGCGTGGCGACCACGTTCCAGCGATCCATCTGCGCATGGTTGAGCATCTGCGTGCCGTGATACAGCCCGTTCAGGTTGCCGAGGCCAACCGTGTTCGCCGTCGCGAACAGCCGGAACGACGGATGCGGATGGATCACGCGGTTCTGGTCGAGCAGCGTGAACTTGCCGTCGCGTTCGAGAATCCGCTGGATCACGAACATCACGTCGGGCCGCCCCGCATCGTATTCGTCGAAGATCAGCGCGACGGGCCGCTGCAGCGCCCACGGCACGATGCCTTCCTGGAACTCGGTCACCTGCATGTCGTCGCGCACGACGATCGCATCCTTGCCGACGAGGTCGAGCCGGCTGATGTGGCCGTCGAGGTTCACGCGCACGCACGGCCAGTTCAGCCGGGCCGCGACCTGTTCGATATGCGTCGACTTGCCGGTGCCGTGCATCCCCTGCACGAGCACGCGGCGGTTGCACGCGAAGCCGGCGAGGATCGCGAGCGTGACGTCCGGGTTGAAACGGTATGCGTCGTCGATATCGGGCACGTGGTCGTCGCGTGCGCTGAACGCGGGCACCATCAGGTCCGAATCGAACCCGAACCGTTCGCGGACCGACACCATGCAGTCCGGCTTGTTCGTCACCCCTTCCATTGCGTTGCGCTCCTGTCGTTGCCTGTCTTTGTCGGTGTTTGTCGGTGTTTGCGTGTCGCTACCCGATGCGCGGGCGTCGATCGTTGTTTACGGAACGATTCGTTCCATCGCCGGTTATCCGTGCCGGCTTGCCGCACCCGCCGCCCCGCGCGGCCGGCCTGTCGGGCCGTTCGGTACAATGGCCGCAGTCCAGTTTCCGGAACGCCTGCCATGCTGCCCGCGGATACGCCCACGCTGCGCGCCTTCGCGCTGCTCGAACATCTCGTCCAGGCCGGCGATGCCGTGTCGCTCGCCGATCTCGTGCGCGAAGTCGATATCCCGAAGGCGTCGCTGCACCGGATGCTCGCGTCGCTCGAAGCCGGCGGCCTCGTGATCCGCGAGCCGGGCCGCAAGAACGCGTACGCGATCGGCCCGCGCCTCGCCCGGCTCGGCACCGGCGTGATGCTGCATGCGGGCGCGCGCCGGCTTCGCCATGCGATCCTCGAACGGCTCGTCGCCGATCTCGGCGAAACCTGCAACCTCACCGCGCTGTACGACACGGAAGTCGTCTATCTCGACCGCGTCGAAGCCGACTGGCCGCTGCGCCTCGACCTGAAGCCCGGCTCGCGCGTGCCCGCGCATTGCAGCGCCAGCGGCAAGCTGCTGCTCGCGCTGCTGCCGCGCGACGAGCGCGCCGCGCTGGTGCGCGCGCTGGCGCTGCCGCGCTACACGCCGAATACGATCTCCGATCCCGAACTGCTCGAAGCCGAACTCGACCGCACCGCGCACAAGGGCGTCGCGATCGACAACGAGGAATTCGTCGCGGGCATCGCGTGCATCGCGGCACCGGTCGTCGGCGACGACGGCGCGTGCATCGCCGCGGTCGCCGTGCATGCGCCCGTGTCGCGCGCGCCGCTGTCGCGGCTGCTCGACTGCGTGCCGCGCCTGCAGGAAGCGGCCGGCGCGCTCGCGGCCACCTTCTAGCGCCGCGCGGCGGCACGCGCGCAACGTCATGACGCGCGCTGGTAGTAGATGTTCTGCGGATGCCGCGCATCCGCGAAGAAGAACCAGCGTTCCGCGACCAGCCCCGCATACTGGATCACGAATGCCGCGCCGAGCACGACGGCCGCCGCGACCGACGTCGGCGCGAGCGCGCCCGCGCCGGTCAGGACGAACGGCACCGCGAATGCGCCGGTCAGGAAGCCGGCCTTCACCGCACGCAACGTGCCGTTGCCCTGCCCGTGAAAGAACTCCCGCGTATTGAACGCGCTGGCCGTGAAACCGCGCGACTTCTGTTCGACCTTCTCGTGGCGAATACCGGTCGCGCTCTGCACGGTCGACTTCGGCCGCAGCCGCGCATTGCGCGCGAGCGACGCGAGCCGTGCGACGCAGCCCGCGAGCGTCAGCACGCACGCGGCCGCCGCGAGCCGGCCGACCAGCGC
>NZ_QOBB01000448.1:0-2411 GCF_024704855.1 Burkholderia sp. HAN2018
TCGGGGCGCGCAGCCGGGGGCGGCCGGGCGCCCGCCCCCGCGTGCGCGGGGAAGCCGCCGCTCGCCGCCCGATGCCGACGTCACCACCTTTCATTCTTCCGTCACGTTTCCTTTCGATACTCTCTCGCGCCGCACATCAGGCCGTCGGCGCCCCGCGCCGCCAATCGTTGCGCACCTCGCGTTTCATAAAACAGAACACCGAACAGGACAACCGATGCGTCTCCCCCTGCTTTCCCGCCGTCGCATGCCGGCCATCGCCGCGCTCGCCAGCCTCGCCTTCATCCTCGCCGCCTGCGGCGGCGACGACGTCACCTCGCCGCCGGCGACGCCGCCGGCAGCCCAGACGCCCGTCGGCACGACGGCCACGCTCGCCCTGCTCGAGACGACCGACCTGCACACCAACGTGCTGTCGTACGACTATTTCAAGCTCGCCGCCGACAATTCGCTCGGCTTCGAGCGCGTGTCGACGCTGATCGCGCAGGCGCGCAAGCAGTACCCGAACACGCTGCTGCTCGACAACGGCGACACGATCCAGGGCACCGCGCTGTCCGACTACCAGGCGCTCGTGAAACCGGTCGGCTGCGACCAGACGCTCGCGATCTACAAGGTGATGAACGCCGCGAAATTCGACGGCGGCGGGATCGGCAACCATGAATTCAATTACGGGCTGCCGTACCTGTCGCAGGTGACCGGCAACACGTTCGAGGTCGACGGCCTGCCGGCGCCGGCCCAGCAGAAGAAATGCGCGGGCCCGAACTTCCCGCAGGTGCTCGCGAACGTGATCAGCGCGAAGACCAACGCGCCGCTGTTCACGCCGTACACGATCCTGACCCGCACCGTGACCGCCACGACGCCGGACGGCAAGACGGTCAGCGCGCCCGTGAAGATCGGCATCATCGGCTTCACGCCGCCCGCGATCATGAACTGGGACAAGCGCTGGCTCGACGGCAAGGTCTACACGACCGGCCTGAAGGAAGCGGCCGAGAAGTACATTCCGGAGATGCGCGCGAAGGGCGCCGATCTCGTCGTCGCGATCTCGCACGGCGGCCTCGACAATTCCGCGTATTCGCCGACGATGGAGAACGGCAGCTGGTGGCTGTCGAAGGTGACCGGCATCGACGCGATGCTGATCGGCCACTCGCACCAGGTGTTCCCGGACGCGAACAGCACCGTGTCGCAGTTCAACCTGCCGGGCGTCGACAAGGTCAAGGGCACCGTCAACGGCGTGCCGACCGTGATGGCCAACTACTGGGGCAAGCACCTCGGCGTGATCAAGCTCGGCCTGAAGTTCGACGGCAAGACGTGGAGCGTCGACAAGTCGCAGACGACCGTCGAGGCGCGGCCGATCCAGAACGCCGACAAGAGCTACGTGGCGGCCGATCCGTCGGTTTCCGCCGCGATCGCCGCCGAGCACCAGGCGACGATCGACTACGTGAAGACGCCGATCGGCTCGACCGACTACCGGATGAACTCGTACTTCGCCGATGTCGGCGATCCGGGCGCGATCCAGATCGTCAACGAGGCGCAGGCCGACTACGTGAAGACCTACGTGCAGGCGAACCTGCCGCAATACGCGTCGCTGCCGGTGCTGTCGGTCAGCGCGCCGTTCAAGAGCGGCTTCGGCGGCGGCACCGACTACACCGACGTCGCACCGGGCGCGCTCGCGATCAACAACGCGGCCGACCTGTACCTGTATCCGAACACCGTGTATGCGGTGAAGGTCAGCGGCGCCGACGTGAAGAACTGGCTCGAAACCGCCGCGAAGCGCTTCAACCGGATCGACCCGACCAAGGCGACCGTGCAGCCGCTCGTCGGCACCTTCCCCGGCTACAACTTCGACATGTTCACATCGGCCGATCTCGCGTATGAAATCGACGTCACGCAGCCGGTCGGCAGCCGGATCAGGAACCTGACGTACAAGGGCGCGCCGATCGACCCGAACGCGCAGTTCATCGTCGCGACCAACAACTACCGCGCGAGCGGCGGCGGCAACTTCCCGGGCCTCGACGGCAGCAAGACGATCTTCGCGTCGCCCGATGCGAACCGCGACGTGCTGATCGCGTTCATCAAGAAGCGCGGCGCGATCACGCGCACGGCGGACGGCGCGCAGCGCAGCTGGCGCTTCACGAAGCTCGCGAGCTCGGTCGCGCACGTGCAGTTCGCGTCCGCACCGAACCGCCTCGGCGACGCGGCGGCGGCCGGCCTGACCGGCATCACGCAGGTCGCGGCCGACGACGGCTCGGGCAAGAACCTCGCCACCTACGAGATCGACCTCACGCAATGAGACACGCGACGCAACCGATCCGGACGATGCGGCCGGCCGAATCCGGCCTCGCCGCTGCCGCGCGGCGCGTGCTGCGCGCGAAACTTCCGCCGGCCGCGCTGCTCGCGGCGGCGGTCGCGCCGGCCTT
>NZ_QOBB01000449.1:0-2387 GCF_024704855.1 Burkholderia sp. HAN2018
GGCCGGCCGCGTACCGGCGCGGCGGCCCGCTGACGGTGACCGACTGCAACGTGATGCTCGGCAAGATCCAGCCCGATCATTTCCCGCGCGTGTTCGGCCCGCATGCGGACGAACCGCTCGACCGCGACGGCGTGGTCGCGAAGTTCGCCGCGCTCGCCGACGAGATCCACGCGGCGACCGGGCGGCGCGAGACGCCCGAGGCGCTCGCCGAAGGTTTCCTGGAAATCGCGATCGGCAGCATGGCGAACGCGATCAAGAAGATCTCGGTGCAGCGCGGCCACGACGTGTCGCGCTACGTGCTGACGACGTTCGGCGGCGCGGGCGGCCAGCATGCGTGCGGCGTGGCCGACGCGCTGGGGATGACGCAGGTGTTCGCGCACCCGCTCGCGGGCGTGCTGTCCGCATACGGGATGGGCCTCGCCGACCAGACCGCGATGCGCGAGCGTGCGGTCGAGGCGGTGTTGTCCGACGCGTCGCTGCCGGCGCTGAACGCGGCGCTCGACCGGCTGGCCGACGAGGCCGTCGGCGCGCTGCTCGAACAGGGCGTGCCGCAGGCGCGGATCGCGATCGAGCGCCGCGTGCACCTGCGCTACCAGGGCACCGATTCGACGCTCGACGTGCCGGCCGGCAGCGTCGCCGCGATGCAGCAGGCATTCGAGACCGCGTACCGGCAGCGCTACGCGTTCCTGATGCCCGGCACGCCGCTGGTGGCCGAACTCGCGTCGGTCGAGGCGATCGGCCGCTCCGACGCGCCGGTGGAGATCGCCCCGCTCGCGCCGCGCGGCGACGGCAGCGACGGCAGCGCTGGCGGCGCTGGCGCACTGCGCGCGCATTCCGCGGTGCGCTTTTATTCCGGCGGCCAATGGCACGATGCGGCGCTCTACGTGCGCGACACGCTGCTGGCCGGCGACGCGATCGACGGCCCGGCGATCGTCGCGGAAAAGAACGGCACGACCGTCGTCGAGCCCGGCTGGCGTGCGCAGATGACCGCGCAGGGCAACCTCGTGCTGACGCGCACGACGCCGCTGCCGACGCGCCGCTCGCTCGGCACCGACGCCGACCCGGTGCGGCTCGAGATCTTCAACAACCTGTTCATGTCGATCGCCGAGCAGATGGGGCTGCGGCTGCAGAACACCGCGTACTCGGTGAACATCAAGGAGCGGCTCGACTTCTCGTGCGCGATCTTCGACGGCGACGGCAACCTGATCGCGAATGCGCCGCACATGCCGGTGCACCTGGGCTCGATGGGCGAGAGCATCCGCACGGTGATCGAGCGCAACCGCGGCCGCATGCGCGACGGCGACGTGTTCATGCTGAACGATCCGTATCACGGCGGCACACACCTGCCGGACGTGACCGTCATCACGCCGGTGTTCGCGGACGGTTCGGACGCGCCGCTGTTCTACGTCGGCTCGCGCGGCCACCACGCGGACATCGGCGGCACAACGCCGGGCTCGATGCCGCCCGATTCGACGCATATCGACGAGGAAGGCGTGCTGATCGACAACTGGCAGCTCGTGTCGGCCGGCACGCTGCGCGATGCGGAAACCCGCGCGCTGCTCGCGTCGGGCCGCTACCCGGCGCGCAACGTCGAGCAGAACATGGCCGACCTGCGCGCGCAGGTCGCCGCGAACCAGAAGGGCGTCGACGAGCTGCGCCGGATGGTCGCGCAGTTCGGCCGCGACGTCGTGCTCGCGTTCATGGGGCACGTGCAGGACAACGCGGAAGAAGCGGTGCGGCGCGTGATCGGCGCGCTGCAGGACGGCGCGTACCGCTACCCGCTCGACAACGGCGCGGAGATTCGTGTCGCGATCCGCGTCGACCGGGCCGCGCGGCGCGCGGAAATCGATTTCACGGGCACGTCCGCGCAGCTCGACAACAACTTCAACGCGCCGAAGGCCGTATGCATGGCCGCCGTGCTGTACGTGTTCCGCACGCTGGTCGGCGACGACATCCCGCTGAACGCCGGCTGCCTGAAGCCGCTCACGGTGATCGTGCCGGCCCGCTCGATGCTGAATCCCGAGTATCCGGCGGCGGTCGTGTCGGGTAACGTCGAGACGTCGTCGGCCATCACCAACGCGCTGTACGGCGCGCTCGGCTGCGTCGCGTCGAGCCAGGGAACGATGAATAACTTCACATTCGGCAACGATCGCTACCAGTACTACGAGACGATTGCGGGCGGCAGCGGTGCCGGCGACGGCTTCGCGGGCGTCGGCGCGGTGCAGACGCACATGACGAACTCGCGGCTCACCGATCCGGAGGTGCTGGAATGGCGCTACCCGGTGCGGCTCGATTCGCACCGCATCCGCGCCGGGTCGGGCGGCGGCGGCCGCTGGCGCGGCGGCGACGGCGCGGTGCGGCGGATCCGCTTCCTCGAGCCGATGACC
>NZ_QOBB01000450.1:0-2350 GCF_024704855.1 Burkholderia sp. HAN2018
CGCTGCCCGCGCAGCGCGACGAGGCTGTCGCGCACGCGCCGCGCACTCGATTCGTCGAGGCTCGCGGTCGGCTCGTCGAACATCAGCACCGGCGCACGCGACAGCAGCGCGCGCGCCAGGCACGCCCGCTGGCGCTGCCCGCCCGACAGCAACTGGCCGCCCGGCCCCACGTCGGATTCGAGCCCGTCCGGCAAGCGCTCGGCGTCGTGCAGCAGGCCGACCGCGTCGAGCGCGTCGCGCAGTTCGGCATCGGTCGCATCCGGGCGGCCCATCCGCACGTTCCACGCGAGGCTGCCGCGAAACAGCCCGTTGTCCTGGAACACGAGGTTGCGCGTCGCCGCGAGCGTCGCCTCGCTCAGGTGCCGCACATCGGCGCGGCCGAGCAGCACGCGCCCGGCGCCCGGATCGTCAAGCCGCGCGAGCAGGCCGAGCAGCGTGCTCTTGCCGGCACCCGTGGGGCCGACGATCGCGACGAAGCCGCCCGCCGGGCAATGCAGGTCGACGCCGTCCAGCAGCGTCGCGCCGGCGGGCGAACGGTAGCCGACGCGCACCGCGTCGACACTCGCGTCGTGTACCGGCGTGCCACGGTCGGGGCTGTCGAAACGCGGCGCATGCAGCACCGCGAGCACGGTGTCGAGCGCGCGCCAGGCGCCGCGCAGCGCCTGGTCGAGCTGCGTGAGCTGCGCGAGCGGTTCGATGAAACGCACGAGCAGCACGAGCACCGCCACGGCCGTCGCGGCATCGAGCCGGCCCGCCGAGACGGCCCATGCGCCGCCGGCCAGCATCGCGACGAACACGCCCTGCACCGCGCCCGCGAAGCCGAGTTCGATCGGCAGCGAGCGGCGCATCAGCGCGCGCGTGCGGCGATGCTGCGCGTCGAACGCGTGCATCAGCGCCGCGCGCGCGTCGCCTTCCCGGCCCGCGAAGCGCAGCAGCCCCTGATGCGCGGCGAAGGTCTGAAGCTGCACGGCCATGTCGCGATCGCCGGACGCGCGCGCCTGCTCGAACGCAAGGGTGCGCGTGCCGCCGCGCTCGAGCAGCGCGAACAGCAACACGGCGGCTGCCGCGAGGCACAGCGCGATGCGCCAGTCGATCCACGCGAGCCCGGCGACGACCGCAAGCGGCGTCACGACCGCGCCGATCAGCGGCCCGAGCAGGTGCGCCGGAATCCCCATCGCCTGCATGACCGGCCCGCGCAGCAACCCGGCCGGATGACTGTCGCGCACGGCCTGCCACGACGCGATACGCGGCAGGTGCCGCACGAGGCGTTCGACGAGACCGGCCGCGAGCGCGCCGCCCGCGCGATAGCCGCCGCGCTGCGCGACGTACAGCACGAATGCATGGCACAACGTCAGCGCACCGAGCGCGATCGTCCAATGCAACACGGCTGCCTGCGCGCCGGCGAACCACGCGCGGATCAACGGCACGAGCAGCAACCCGCAGGCACCGTCGAGCAACGCGGCCGCCATCGCCCAGCCGACCCCGCGCCACAGCGCGAGGCGTGTGCCGGATGGCAGGCACTGCAAACGTTTGAGCAATTTCATCATAATGCGGCCTCCCCGTCCGCGGCACCGCGTTCGCGCCACAGCCGCGCATACAGCCCGCACGCGGCCAGCAGCGCCGCATGCGTGCCGCGCTCGACGATGCGGCCGCGATCCATCACGAGAATCTGGTCCGCGTGCCGGATCGCGTCGAGATCGTGGCTGACGATCACGCGCGTGCGCGCGTCGCCGCGCAGCGCATTGCGCAATGCACGCCCGGTTTGCGGATCGAGTGCCGACGCCGGTTCGTCGAGCAGCAACAGCGGCGCCGTCGACAGCAGCGCACGCGCAATCGCCAGCCGCTGCAGCTCGCCGCCGGACAGCCGCACGTCGCGCCCGCACACGCAGCCGTAACCGCCCGGCAACGCTTCGACGCGTTCGTCGAGACAGGCCGCGCGCGCGGCCGCGCGAATCGCGTCGTGATCGGCATCGGGCCGGTACAGCGCGATGTTCGCGGCGATCGACACGTCGAGCGCGGCGGCCTGCTGGAACACCATCGCCACCTGCTCGCGCCGCGTGTCCGGCGCGAGCAGCCGCAGATCGGCGCCGCCGAGCCGCACCGTGCCGCGGTCGGGATCCATGAAGCGCGCGAGCAGCATCAGCAGCGTGCTCTTGCCCGCACCCGACGGCCCGACGATCGCGGTGGTCGTGCCCGCCGCGACCGCCGCGTCGATGTCGCGCAGGATCGGCGTGCCGTCGATGTCGACGCTCACGCCGCGCAGCTCGATCGACGCATCGCGCGGCACCTGCGCCGCGCCGTCGGCCGGCTCGGGCAGGCCCGGCTGCGCGAGCAACGCATCGAGACGCGC
>NZ_QOBB01000451.1:0-2243 GCF_024704855.1 Burkholderia sp. HAN2018
GCGCAGCGCGCGGACGTCATCGCGCTGCTGAAGACCTGGACCGACGCCGCCGCGCGGATGACGCGCGGCGACACCGCGCAACCGCTCGCCGCGACGGGCGGCGACGAAGTCGCGCCGGCCGACGGGGGTGACGCGCTCGGCCTCGGCCCCGCGCGCCTAACCATCACGTTCGGCTTCGGGCCCGGCCTGTTCGCGCTCGCGGGCAAGGACCGCTACGGCCTCGCGAAGCAACGCCCCGCCGCGCTCGTCGACCTGCCGCGTTTCAACGGCGACCAGTTGCTGCCCGAGAAAACCGGCGGCGACCTGTTCATCCAGGCATGCGCGGACGACGCGCAGGTCGCGTTCCACGCCGTGCGCCAGCTCGTGCGGCTCGGCGCGAAAGCGACGCAGATGCGCTGGGGCCAGGCCGGCTTCACGTCGGGCAAGCCCGGCGAGACGCCGCGCAACCTGATGGGCTTCAAGGACGGCACGATGAATCCGCCGATGTCCGATCCGGCCGCGATGAACGAATTCGTGTGGGCCGGCAGCGAAGGCCCGGCATGGATGAACGGCGGCACCTACACGGTCGTGCGCCGGATCCGCATCACGCTCGAACACTGGGACAACACGGAGCTCGGCTTCCAGGAACAGGTGGTCGGCCGCCACAAATACAGCGGCGCGCCGCTCGGCCAGAAGAACGAGTTCGAGGCGCTCGACCTCGACGCGGCCGACAAGGACGGCAACCCGGTGATCCCCGACAACTCGCACGCGCGCCTCGCATCGCCGCAGGTCAACAACGGCGCGCAGATCCTGCGCCGCGCGTACTCGTACAACGACAGCACGAGCTTCTACATCGAACGCTGGCCGCCATGGCGCCAGCAGACCGAGTACGACGCGGGGCTGATGTTCGTCGCGCACCAGCGCGACCCGCGCAAGGGCTTCATTCCGATCAACGAGAAGCTCTCGAAGCTGGACATCATGAACCAGTTCACCACGCACGTCGGCAGCGCGATCTTCGCGTGCCCGCCGGGCGCGCAACCCGGTTCGTACATCGGCGCCGCGCTGTTCGAGGCATGACGTCGCGCCACGCAAGCCAACGCACACCTTTCCGGCCCGGCCGGATGCAACCTGCTGAAAACGACATGACCACTTCACCCGTTAGCCGCCCGCTGCGGCACCTGATTTCCGCCGCGGCCGCCGCGCTGATGCTGACCGGCGCACTGCACGCCACCGGCACGCATGCCGCGACGCTCACGCTGTACAACGCGCAACACGAGCAGGTCGTGAACCAGCTCGTCAAGGACTTCGAAACGCAGAGCGGCATCACCGTGAAGGTGCGCTCGGGCGAGGGCCCCGCGCTCGCCGCGCAGATCGTCGCGGAAGGCGACCGCACGCCGGCCGACGTGTACTTCACCGAAAACTCGCCGGAGCTCGTGCTGCTCGACCGCAAGGGCCTGTTCGCGAAGACCGACGGCGCCACGCTGCAGTCGGTGCCCGCGCGCTTCAACCCGGCCGACGGCAACTGGGTCGGCGTGCTCGCGCGCGAGAACGTGCTCGTCTACAACACCGCGAAAATCCAGCCGCAGCAGCTGCCCGCGTCGCTGCTCGATCTCGCGAAGCCCGAATGGAAGGGCAAGGTCGGCGTCGCGCCGAGCGACGCGGACTTCCTGCCGCTCGTGAGCGCGGTACTCGCGCTGCACGGCGAGGCCGCGACGCTGCAATGGCTGAAGGGCCTGAAGGCCAATGCGCAGATCTTCGACGACGACGAAGGCGTGACGGCGGCCGTCAACCGCGGCGGCGTACTGACCGGCATCGTCAACAACTACTACTGGGATCGTCTGCACGCCGAACTCGGCGACAAGTCGACGCGCAGCGCGATCCACCACTTCGGTCACGGCGACGTCGGCGGTGCCGTCAACGTGTCCGGCGCCGCGGTGCTGAAAGCGTCGAAGCACCAGCCGGAAGCGCAGAAGTTCGTCGCGTATCTCGTCAGCGAGCGTGCGCAGAAGCTGATGGCGGGCGGCCATGTCAGCTTCGAGTATCCGCTGCATCCGGGCGTCGCCCCCGATCCGATCCTGAAACCGTTCAACGAATTGAGCCCGCCGGCGCTGACGTTCGAACAGCTCGGCGACGACAGCCAGGCCGGCAAGCTGCTGCGCCAGGCCGGCCTCCTCTGAGCATGAGCGACGCCGTGTCCCGCACGGCGCGCACCGCGCGCGACGGCGAACGCACCGCGACCCGGCGGCGCCCGTCGCGCGCGCTCG
>NZ_QOBB01000452.1:0-2350 GCF_024704855.1 Burkholderia sp. HAN2018
CGCCGACCTGAACGGCGAGGCCGCCGCCGCGCAGGCCGACGCGCTCGCGAGCACGGGCGGCGAGGCGCGCGCCTATCGGGTGGATGCGGCCAGCCGCGACCAACTGGGCGCGCTGGTCGCGGCAGTCGAGCGCGACGGCGGCCGGCTCGATGTCGTCGTCCACAATGCCGCGTATTTTCCGCTGACGCCGTTCACGCAGATCGACGAGCCGACGCTCGACCGGACGCTGTCGGTCAACCTGTCGGCGCTGTTCTGGCTCGCACAGGCCGCGTTGCCGGCCTTCGGGCGCGCGGGGGCGGGGCGGCTGCTCGTCACGTCGTCGGTGACGGGGCCGCGCGTCGTGTATCCGGGGCTCGCGCATTACGCGGCGTCGAAGGCCGGCGTGAACGGCTTCATTCGCGCGGCGGCGCTGGAGCTCGCACGCCACAACGTGACGGTGAATGGTGTCGAACCGGGAATGATCCGCACGCCGGCGGCAGGCAATCTTGGCGATGCGTCGGTTGCCGCGCAGATCGCGCGCGACATTCCGCTTGCGCGGATGGGCGAGCCGGAAGATGTCGCGAACGCGATGCTGTTTCTCGCGTCGGCCGATGCCGCGTACATCACGGGGCAGACGATCGTCGTCGATGGCGGTGCGACGTTGCCCGAGAGCGGGGCGGTGCTGGGCGGCGAGTGACGGCTGGCCGGGTAACGCGCCGCGCAACGGGGCGGCTCCGGCGGCCTGCCGCGCATTCACGCAGCAGGCTCGGCGTGTTCCGTCGGGGGCTTCTTCGCGAGCGTCAGTCCGGCATGCCGTCATGGTCCCCGAGCGGCCTGGCGGGCCAGTCCACCCAGCGGTCCGCGCGGGTAAGCTCGTACGCCTCGTTCTTCGGGTAGCGGATGCGGTTGTCGTCGCGCGGGCGTTCGCCGATCACCATCAGCCTGACCTCGTCCTTCGTGTTGTTGATGAAGGTGTGACAGATACCGGTGCCCGCCGGAAACGCGACGGAATCACCTTCGGCAACGGGGTGCAGCACGCCGTCGATCCAGACATCGGGCTTGCCTTCGAGCACGTACACAAACTCCTGCTCGGTGCTTTCGGCATGCGGATATGACGTCCGCCGACCCGGCAGGAGCCTCACGTGATGAATGCCGATACGGGTGATGCCGAGTTCGGCGGAAAGCGGTGCGTCCAGCGCCATCGGCTCGGTGTCGCCGCGATAGCAATGCGCTTCCGGTTCTTCGAGCTCGGTCCAGTGCTTGATGAAATCGGGGCGGGTCATTGGGTGCTCTCCTTTCGGGGGATGTCGACTGCGGCGATTCACGCGCCGGCGTCGGCAGCGGTTTGCGCTCCGTCTCGGCGAATGGACCTCCGCCGATAACTTGCCGGCCGATGCGAAACGACGGTTGCGCGTCGCGGCTGCCGGGCGGCGGGATGTGTGGCCCGGATGTCGCCGGCGAAGCGATCGGCGACATCCACGGTATTTTGCGACGAACCTGTTTGCATTGTGGAAATGACGTGCGAGACGCGCGCATGCCTCCCGCCGCGTACCGCCGCGACTATAGCCAGCCGTTGCGGATGAACTCGACGATCGAATAGCGGCGGTGCTCGAGATCGTGCTGCCGGACGGCATCGACGATGCGCGATACGCCATCCGCGTAGGGCGTATCGCCCACCACGCGCGATTCGAACTGCAGGCTGCACGCACCGTCGTCGATGCGTATCCGGTGAATCGCGTGGCGGCCGAGCTGATCGTCGGCGACGGCGAATTCGTTGCGCTGCACGTCCGGGTCGCGCACGGAGCGGATGTCTTCCGGCGGCACGCCGAGCGACTGGCCGATCCCGACGGCCGTGCCCGGGACGGACGTCTTGCCGGCCTGGTGCGACTCCGTCAGGCTGATCCGGCAGTCGTGAAACAGGTGGCCGCTGGTTTCCAGCATGCTCATGAACTTGAGCATCAGGATGTTCGTGTTCGGACACAGCACGACCGGGAAAGCGTACGCGCCGGTTTCGAGCACGGAGCCGGTGGACAGCTCGACGAGCGGCGACGCGGTGGCCTCGCAGAACGCGATGACGTCAGGGAGTTCGCGGCCGGAACCGGCATGCACGACGATCGAGCGGGCGTCGCTACGCTGCGCATCGTTGTGTGTGCTGTCCGACCACGCCATTACGCGACAGGTTGCGGGGTCGAGCCGGTGCGCGCCGAGCAGTTCGCTGGCCAGCTTGCCGGTTCCTACGACGAGTACTTGCATGGCATTGACGGGTTGAAGTTCGGAATTCGTTCAGGACGGGAAATGGCGCCGGCCGTCGGGCGGCCCGGCACGGTCGCGGCGCGTGCCGCCGCGGCGGCCTCGCGCATTATGCCCGGCC
>NZ_QOBB01000453.1:0-2348 GCF_024704855.1 Burkholderia sp. HAN2018
GCCCGGCGCGCACGGCCTCGGCCTCGCGATGGCGCTCGTGCCGCCGCTGCTGCTCGCGCTCGGCGCGGCGCTACGTTCGCCGCATCGCATCGGGTTCGTGTCCGCATGGCTGCTTGCCGCCGCCGCGCTGTGGGCCGCGCGCGTGCCGCTCGCGCGGCACTTCGAATGGGGCCTGTACCTGGAACACGCGAGTTTCAACCTCGCGATGGCGCTGCTGTTCGGCCGCACGCTCGCGGCCGGCAAGGTGCCGCTGTGCACGCATTTCGCGACGATGATCCACGGCGCGATCACGCCGGCCGTCGCGCACTACACGCGGCAGATCACGCTCGCGTGGACGCTGTTCTTCGTCGCGATCGCCGCCGTGTCGACGTTGCTGTTCGCGACCGCGCCGATCGTCACGTGGTCGACGTTCGCGAACTACCTGTCGCTGCCGCTCGTCGCCGTGATGTTCGCGGCCGAGCATGCGTGCCGACGCTTCGCCCTGCCGCACGAACCGCGGCCGCGCATGGTCGACGCGGTGCGCGCGTATCGCGCGACGACACACGCGTCGCAGGCATCACGATGAATTCACGGCCGGCGCGGCGCCGCAACGCGGCCGCGCCGGCCTTCGCTCCTGTTTCGACCGATCTATGCCGACTCACCCGCTGGTTTTCCATTCGTCGCCCGACCAGACGATCGCCTGGCGCGACGGCGCGCCCGTCACCGTGCGCACGTTCGTCGCCGACGTCGCGCGCGTGGCCGCCGCGCTGCCCGCCGGCGCGCACGTGTTCAACGTGTGCCGCGACCGCTACCGCTTCGCGGTCAGCCTGTGCGCCGCGCTCGTTGCCGGCAAGGTCAGCCTGCTGCCGTCGACGCATACGCCGGAAATGGTCCGCCAGCTCGCGTCGTTCGCGCCCGACGCGTTCTGCCTGCACGACGCGCCCGACTGCACGATCGACCTGCCGCGCTTCGCGTATCCCGATGCCGCCCCCGGCGCGCTCGCGGACGATGCGCCGTTCGCCGTGCCGCAGATCGATGCGGCGCGGATCATGGCCTACGTGTTCACGTCCGGCTCGACCGGCGCGCCGGTGCCGCACCGCAAGACCTGGGGCTTCCTGGTCGGCTGCGTGCGCGCGGCGGCCGACCGCCTCGGGCTGCTCGACGGCCGCGCGGCCACGCTGATCGGCACGGTGCCCGCGCAGCACATGTACGGCTTCGAGTCGACGGTGCTGCTCGCGCTGATCGGCGGCCTCGCGTTCAGCAACCGCCAGCCGTTCTACCCGGTCGACATTCGCGACGAACTCGACACGATCCCGCAACCGCGCGTGCTCGTCACGTCGCCGATCCACCTGCGTGCGCTGCTCGCGGCCGGCCATGCGCTGCCGCCCGCGGCGCTCGTGCTGTCGGCCACCGCGCCGCTGTCGGAAAAGCTCGCGTGCGAAGCCGAGGCCGCGCTCGACGCGCCGCTCGTCGAGATCTACGGCAGCACCGAGACCGGCCAGATCGCCACCCGCCGCACGTCGCAGGGCGCGGCATGGGAACTGTTCCCGGACATCCGCCTCGACTCGCGCGCCGAACCGGACGACGACGACAGCGGCCCGACCGTGTGGGTGTCGGGCGGACATGTGGAGGCACCCGTGCCGATGGGCGATGCACTCGAACTGCTCGGCGACGGCCGGTTCCTGCTGCACGGCCGCAAGGCCGACCTCGTCAACATCGCCGGCAAGCGCACGTCGCTCGCGTACCTGAACCATCAGCTCAACGCGATTCCGCAGGTGCTCGACGGCGTATTCTTCATGCCCGACGAAGCCGCGGCGGCACACGACGACACCCGCCTCGAGCCGGTTACGCGCCTCGTCGCGCTCGTCGTCGCGCCGACGCTTACGGCAGCCGGTCTGCAGCGCGCGCTGCGCGAGCGGATCGATCCCGCGTTCATGCCGCGCCCGCTCGTGTTCGTCGACGCGCTGCCGCGCAACGAAACCGGCAAGCTGCCGCGCGACGTACTCGCCGCACTCGTTGCGCAACATGCGCGCCCCGCGGCCGTGCCCGTGCCCGTGCCCGTGCCCGTGCCCGATCCGGCCGGCACGCCCGCACTCGGGTTCACGATCCCCGCCGATCACCCGGCACTGCCCGGCCACTTCCCCGGCCATCCGGTCGTGCCGGGCGTCGTGCTGCTCGATCACGCGATCCATGCGCTCGGCACCGCGCTGAACCGCCCGCTGCACGCGTGGCGGCTCGGGTCCGCGAAATTCCTGAGCCCGGTCGCGCCCGGCGAGCCGCTCGATCTCGCGTACGACGCCGCGGCCGGCGGTGCGATCCGCTTCACGCTGCGCGCCGGGGCGCGCGACGTCGCGAGCGGCGTGCTGTCC
>NZ_QOBB01000454.1:0-2329 GCF_024704855.1 Burkholderia sp. HAN2018
TGGCAGGCACGGGGCTCGTCGCGTTGCGGCAGCCCGGCGGCGGCTACACGCTGAAGCGCGCGGACGGCACGGTCGCACGACCCGTGGCGGCCGGCGTGGCCGCGGGCGCCGAGTTGCCGGCGATCACGGTGCGCGACAGCGCGCTGCGCGCCGAAAGCTATCGCGCGCCGAAGGAGGCGGGCGTGCTGCGTTCCGACATCCCGCTGCTCGACACCGCGCAGGCCGTCAACATCGTGCCGGCGCAGGTGCTGCGCGACCAGCGTCCGCGCAATCTGGACGACGCGCTCGGCAACGTCAGCGGCATCACGCAGGGCAACACGCTCGCGGGCACGCAGGACACAATCATGAAGCGCGGCTTCGGCGGCAATCGCGACGGCTCGGTCATGCAGAACGGGATGCCGCTCGTGCAGGGGCGCGCGTTCAACGCGGCGGTCGACAGCGTCGAGGTGCTGAAGGGGCCGACGTCGCTGCTGTACGGGCTGATGGACCCGGGCGGCGTGGTCAACGTCGTCACGAAACAGCCGCAGCTCGTGCGCTACAACGCGATCTCGCTCGGCGCGTCGACGTTCGGGCACGGCAAGAACGGCGGCAGCGCGACCTTCGATTCGACGGGGCCGCTCGGCGATTCGCGGCTCGCGTACCGGCTGATCGTCGATCAATCGAACGAGCAGTACTGGCGCAACTTCGGCGAATACCGGCAGACCTTCGTCGCCCCGTCGCTCGCGTGGTACGGCCGCGATACGCAGGTCGTGGTGTCCTACCAGTACCGGACCTTCCATTCGCCGTTCGATCGCGGCACGGCGCTCGACCCGCGTACCAACGCGCCGCTCGACATTCCCGCGCGGCGGCGCCTCGACGAGCCGTTCAACAACATGGACGGCGAATCGCACCTCGCGCAGCTGAGCGTCGATCACCAGTTCAACGCGGACTGGAGCGCGCATCTCGGCTACAGCTACAACCGCGAGACCTACGACGCGAACCAGTTGCGCACGACGGGCGTCGATCCGGTGAAGGGCACGCTGTCGCGCAGCAACGATGCGACGCACGGCTCGCTCAGCACCGACAGCTACGGAATCGGCTACGTGAACGGCAAGCTGGTGCTCGGCGGGATGCGGCACGACGTGCAGGTCGGCTTCGATACCGAATACCGTCGCATCTACCGCAAGGACATGCTGCGGCAGGCCGTGAAGACGCCGTTCAGCTATGTCGATCCCGTCTACGGGCTGCTGCCGCCGTCGAGCACGGTGTCCGCGAGCGACAGCGACCAGACCGACACGCTGCACGATGCGTCCGCGTTCGTGCAGGACACGATCCACCTGACCGACAAGTGGATCGTGTCGGGCGGGCTGCGCTACATCACGTACAACCAGGTCGCGGGGCGCGGCAGGCCGTTCACCGCGAACACCGATCTCAGCGGCTCGAAGTGGCTGCCGCGCGCGGGCGTCGTCTACAAGTGGACCGATACGTTCTCGCTGTACGGCAGCTATTCGCAGTCGCTGAAGCCGTCCTCGTCGATCGCGCCGATGACGGGCTACATCATTGACGGCGCGACGCCGCCCGAGGAAGCGACCGCGTGGGAAGTGGGCGGCAAGCTCGACCTGCCGGGCGGGATGACGGGCACGCTGGCACTCTTCAACATCGACAAGAAGAACGTGCTCGTGTCGCAATACAACGACGCGACCAAGCTGACCGACTGGCGCACGTCGGGCAAGGCGCGCTCGCGCGGGATCGAGCTCGACGTGTCGGGCCGGATCGGCGAGCGCGTGAACGTGATCGCGAGCTACGCGTACATCGACGCGAAGACGACCGAGGATCCGCTTTACGCGGGCAACCAGCTGTGGAACGTCGCGCGCCATACGGCGTCGCTCGCGGCCGTCTACGATGTCGGCACGCTGGCCGGCGGCGACGACCTGCGCGTCGGCGCGGACGTGCGCTACGTCGGCGCGCGGCCCGGCGATTCGGCGAACAGCTTCACGCTGCCGTCGTACGTGCTCGCCGACGCGTTCGCGACCTACGACACGCGGATCGGCAAGCAGAAGCTGTCGTTCCAGCTCAACGTGAAGAACCTCTTCAACCGCACCTATTACCCGTCGAGCGCGAACCGCTATTTCGTTGCGATCGGCGATGCGCGACAGGTGTCGCTGCTCACCACGCTGCAGTTCTGACCACGCAATCGCCGCGCGGCCGTCACGGCGGCGCGCGGCTTCGGAGAAGATCCAGATGAACCGGAACATGAAGGCCGGCGCCGTGCGCGCCATTGCCGCTGGTGCCGCCGGTGCGCGGCGCCGCGCCTTGCGCGCGATCGCGGCCTCGGTGCTCGCGATCGGCG
>NZ_QOBB01000455.1:0-2327 GCF_024704855.1 Burkholderia sp. HAN2018
CCGCGAAACCGGCCGAGGGCGCGGAGGCGTCGCCGGTCGCCGAGGCCGTCGTCGCAGCAGCAGCCGCGGCGGCGCCCGAGCAGGCGTCCGAGTCGGTGCCGGTGTCGAACCA
This sequence comes from Burkholderia sp. HAN2018, assembly GCF_024704855.1. Classification (NCBI taxonomy): domain Bacteria; kingdom Pseudomonadati; phylum Pseudomonadota; class Betaproteobacteria; order Burkholderiales; family Burkholderiaceae; genus Burkholderia; species Burkholderia sp. HAN2018. Next base: position 113 of record NZ_QOBB01000455.1, read on the forward strand.
GCCGGGCGGCCAGACGCTCGTGATCGACCGGCCGTTGCGTTCGGGGCAGCAGATTTACGCGAAAGGAGACCTCGTGGTGCTCGCGCCGGTCAGTCACGGCGCGGAGATCATCGCGGAAGGCAATATCCACATCTACGCGCCGTTGCGCGGCCGCGCACTCGCGGGCGTGCACGGCAATCACGACGCGCGCATTTTCTGCACGTGTCTCGAGCCGGAACTGATTTCGATCGCGGGTATCTATCGAACAACCGAGAACCCGTTGCCCGCCGATGTACTGGGGAAAGCGGTGCAGATCCGGCTCGAAGAGGAAAAACTGATGATTGAACCGCTGCGCCTGACGTAATACACGCGGTGCGCTCCGGATCGATCGGCTCTCATTGACGAACACAGGGTATTGGGTAAATGGCAAAAATCATCGTGGTGACCTCGGGCAAGGGCGGCGTGGGCAAGACGACGACGAGCGCGAGCTTTGCGTCCGGTCTCGCGCTGCGCGGCCACAAGACGGCCGTGATCGACTTCGACGTCGGCCTGCGCAACCTCGATCTCATCATGGGCTGCGAGCGCCGCGTGGTGTACGACCTCGTGAACGTGATCCAGGGCGAAGCGAACCTGAACCAGGCGCTGATCAAGGACAAGAAGTGCGAGAACCTGTTCATCCTGCCGGCGTCGCAGACGCGCGACAAGGATGCGCTCACGCGCGAAGGCGTCGAGAAGGTGCTGAACGACCTCACCGCGATGGACTTCGAATACATCGTCTGCGATTCGCCGGCCGGCATCGAGGCGGGCGCGCTGCACGCGATGTACTTCGCGGATGAAGCGCTGATCGTCACGAACCCGGAAGTGTCGTCGGTGCGCGACTCCGACCGCATTCTCGGCATCCTGTCGTCGAAGACGAAGCGTGCGACCGAAGGCAAGGATCCGATCAAGGAACACCTGCTGATCACGCGCTACAGCCCGAAGCGCGTCAGCGAAGGCGAGATGCTGTCGCTCGAGGACATCAGCGAGATCCTGCGCATCAAGCTGATCGGCGTGGTGCCCGAGTCGGAAGCCGTCCTGCATGCGTCGAACCAGGGCTTGCCGGCCGTGCATATCGACGGCACCGACGTGGCGGAAGCGTACAAGGACGTCGTCGCGCGCTTCCTCGGTGAAGACAAGCCGCTGCGCTTCACCGATTACCAGAAGCCGGGCCTGCTGCAGCGCCTCTTCGGCAGCAAGTAACGGAGGCCGCCAATGTCCATCCTTTCGTTTCTCCTCGGTGAGAAGAAGAAGTCCGCATCGGTCGCGAAGGAGCGCCTGCAGCTCATCATCGCGCACGAGCGCGTCGGCGGCCGCCCGCCGGCGGATTACCTGCCGGCGCTGCAGAAGGAGCTGGTCGCGGTCATCTCGAAGTACGTCCATATTTCGAACGATGACATCCGCGTGAGCCTCGAGCGCCAGGACGATCTCGAAGTCCTCGAAGTGAAGATCGAGATCCCGCAGGCCTGAGTGCTACCTGTGTCCCTCCGCACGGCGGCACTCGCCGCCGTGCGCGTCTTACGCCCTGTTGCATTTTCGGGCACGCCGTAACACGGCGTCTGTCGGCCGTTATCGGTCCTCCCGCATTGAACGAATACGCTCGCGTAACTTGTTCAACCTGGAGGTTGTGATGGCTGTCTCTACTGTTCAACGTCGTATCGTTTCGCTCGCCCTGCTTGCCGCGAGCCTGTCAGCCGTCGTCGCGCCGCTTGCCGCGCATGCGGACGAGATTCTCGTCGGCACGCCCGTGATCGCGCCGCAGGGCCGCGTGGTCGTCGCCGAGCCGGTCGCCGTGCGCACCGAGGAAGTCGTCATCGTCGCGCCGAATGCGCCGCCGCCGGTGCGCTACGAGGTCGTGCCGGCCGCGCGCGTGGGCTATGTATGGGATCGCGGGCACTGGCACTGGGAGCATGGCCGCTACGTGTGGATCGGCGGCCACTGGGAGGCCGAGCGCGTCGGCATGCAATGGGTGCCGGGCCATTGGGACCAGCGCGGACCGAACTGGTTCTGGACCCGTGGCCACTGGGCGTGATGGAGGCGGGCGATGAAAAGAACCGCAATCGCCATCGTGCTCGTCGCAATCACGCTGGCCGGGTGCATCGTCGTGCCGGCGCGGCCCGTGTACTACCGGCCGGCACCCGTCGTGATCTACTGAGCGTCGCGCGGGCCGGGCTGCGCCGCGCCGTTGGTCCCGGCCGCG
>NZ_QOBB01000456.1:0-2322 GCF_024704855.1 Burkholderia sp. HAN2018
GGCGCCGGGCCGTGTTCGGCCCGACCGCCGTGCCGCCCGGCGCCCGCACCGTGCACCGCAGCGGGGCAGCCGCATCGCGGGTCGCCTCGCATCGTCCGGCAACCTGCCCCGTCTCACCCGTTCTCCCCGGCGCCGCGCCGTTTCCCGGCCGGCATCCCGAACCCGCCCGCCGAGGGCTTTCGCTATTCCGTTTATGTTTCGTTCCCTGACGACCCTGATCAAGAAGTGGCGCGCGTCGCGCAATGCCGGTCACCAGCTCGATGCGCTGCTCGCGCACGCCGACGCCGATGCGTCGTACGCCGAGCGCAGCGAATGGCTGATCGAGCTCGCGCACTGGCTGCGCCGCACCGGCACGATGCAGGACGCGCCGGCCGATCGCGACGCCGATGCGCGCGCGTATCCGGCCCACGCGCGCTTGCGCTACCTGTTCCACGTGCTCGATCGCAACCCCGCATGGAAGGCGCACGCCGCGCGCATCCTGCGCGGCATCCTGCGCGAGTGCGACGGCATCTCGCTCCTGTGCGACGCCGGCATGCCCGTGCACTCGGGCTTCTTCGGCGCGCTGTTCGAGCGGATCGACTCGTCGCTGATCCCGCCGGCGCCGAACCGCCGCGAGCTGTCGGCGCTCTTCACGCTGATGTTCCCGACGCCGGAAGACGCGCAATGGATCGACGCGCTGCCCGACGATCTCCTCACGCGCCTCGCCGACCTGTTCTCGTTCGACGTCACCGACGAAGAGCGCCACGAGCCGGGTTCGTTCTCGCGCGACCTGCTGGCCGCGCTGCACAACCTGACCTGCCAGATCAGCTCGACCGGCCTGTCGCAGACGGTGCGCAGCCGGCTCTCCGACGACGACGCGCGCAAGCCGCTGGAAACGCAGCCGTTCTACCGCCTCACGCGCGCGATGCTCGCGGTCGAGACCGCGCACGCGGCCGTCGAGGACGGCGGCGACCCGAGCAAGCTGCTGCACGAGGTCAACTACCTGCGCGTGCTGCTCGACGAATGCCGGATCGCCGTCGACGAGGTGTTCTCGCACCTGTACCGCAACGGCGTGTCGGTCGACATCGTGTTCCAGGTCGAGCGGATGCGCATGCGCATCCTGCGCGCCGAGATGCTGCTCAACGCGTGGATGGCGCGCGACGACCTGCACGGGATGGCGCACCTGACGGCCGAGCTCGTCGACGCGAACCACAACAGCCAGAGCGTGTCGCACCTCGTGCGCAGCAACTTCTCGCTGTTCGCGCGCAAGCTCGTCGAAACCAACGCGGACACCGGCGAGCACTACATCTCGCGCGGCCGCGCCGAGTACCTGAAGATGCTGCGGATGGCCGCGGGCGGCGGCCTCGTCACCGTCGTGACGGTGTGCGTGAAGTTCGCGATCACGGGCGCGCACCTGCAGTCGATGCTCGAAGGGCTGCTCGCGGGCATCAACTACGCGGCCAGCTTCATGCTGATGCACTTCCTGCACTTCACGCTCGCGACCAAGCAGCCTGCGATGACCGCGCCGACGCTCGCGCGCGAGCTGGACGACACGGGCCACGACGAAGGCGTGAAGGCGTTCGTGGCATCGGTGATCGCGCTGATCCGCACGCAGGCCGCCGCGATTTCGGGCAACGTGCTCGTCGTGCTGCCCGTGTGCCTGCTGGTGCAGCTGTTCGCCGGCAACCTGCTGCATGCGAACCTGATCTCGCCGGAGAAGGCGCACGCGACGCTGCACTCGTTCTCGCTGCTCGGCCCGACGCCGCTCTACGCGGCGCTGACCGGCGTGCTGCTGTGGGCGTCGAGCCTGCTTGCGGGCTGGGCCGACAACTGGTTCGTGCTGCACCGGGTCGGCGACGCGCTCACGTACAACCGCCGGCTGCGCCTCACGCTCGGCGCGGCCGGCGCCGCGAAGCTCGCGCATTTCTGCCGGTCGAACGTGGCCGGCGTGGTCGCGAACGTCGGCCTCGGCCTGATGCTCGGTCTCATCCCCGCGATCGTCACCGTGTTCATGTTCCCGTTCGAGGTGCGGCACGTGACGCTGTCGGCCGGCTCGATCGGGATCGCGCTCGGCGTGCTGGGCAAGGACGCGCTGGGCACCCCCGAGCTGTGGTGGGCCGGCGCCGGCGTGCTCAGCATGGCGATCCTCAACGTGCTCGTGAGCTTCGCGCTCGCGTTCACGATGGCCGTGCGCTCGCGCAGCCTGCGCCCGACCAAGGTGCGCGCGCTCGTCGCCGCGATCGTCCGCACGGTGCTGTCGAATCCGCTCGCGCTGTTCTGGCCGGGCAGCGGCCCGGCCGCCCGCGCCGGCCAGCCGGGCTCGCACTGAGCCCACGGCGGCCT